>JAEMPM010000041.1 GCA_022759285.1 Thermocrinis sp. | reverse complement strand
GTCGTTGCTAAGGTTGAACTAAATTATTTTTATAGTGCCCGTAGCTCAGTTGGATAGAGCGTGGGTCTCCGGAACCCAAGGTCGGGGGTTCAAGTCCCCCCGGGCACGCTTATAATTTAATAGATAAACGGCCCGTAGCTCAACTGGACAGAGCGTGGGACTACGGATCCCAAGGTTGCGGGTTCGACTCCCGCCGGGCTGGCTTTTACTATGAAGCAAAGGGAACCTATCGTAGCCATAGCTACACCCTATGGAGAAAGTGCCATTGGTGTTGTAAGGCTCAGCGGTCTGGGCGTTTTGGAAAAGGTTTTGCCCTTTGTGGAGCTAAAAGGTAAGCTAAAACCCAGGTATGCCCATCTGGTAAAGATCCTTGACGCGGAGGGAAATCCCATAGACGAAGGAATAATGATCTACTACCAGTCTCCCAAAAGCTACACCGGTGAAGATATGGTGGAGTTGTTTTTGCACGGAAACCCTTTGATATTAAAAAAGGTGGTGGAGCTTTTTCTTCAGAATGGTGTAAGACTTGCGGAGCGGGGTGAATTTACCAAAAGGGCCTTTTTGAACGGAAAGATGGACCTCCTTCAGGCGGAGGCAGTAGGAGATCTAATATCCGCCAAGTCCGAGCTTGCCCTAAAAAGCGCCCTGAGGCAACTCAGAGGAGATCTATCCCAGCTTATTGTCCCTCTCAGAGAAAAACTCGTTAACCTTTGCGCCTTTGTGGAGGCAAGCATAGAGTTTGAGGAACAAGACATACCAACCTTGAGCGAGGAGGAAATAAAAAGCCAGCTTGAGGAAATAAAAACTAAAATAGAGGAATTGCTCGCCACAGTCCGAACGGGAGAGTTTTTGAGAAAAGGCGTCAATTTGGCAATAGTAGGCAAGCCCAATGTGGGGAAATCTTCTCTCTTTAACAAACTACTGGGTACCCAAAGGGCAATCGTTACAGACATTCCGGGCACTACACGGGACTTTTTGCAGGAACCTTTGAACTTGGAAGGCATCCCAATAAACCTCATAGACACCGCAGGTATTAGGCATTCCGAAGATCCGGTGGAAAAAATTGGCATAGAACGGAGCATACAAAAGCTAAACACCGCTCATCTTATACTCTTTGTGGTTCAGGCTCACGAACCTCTCGAAGAGGAAGACCTATACATCTACTCCCTTGTGAAGGATAAGAACCATATAGTGGTTTTAAACAAGGCAGACCTTGGCTTTTGGGAAGGACACAAAAAGATATTTCCAAACTTTGTATTGGTCAGTGCCAAGGATGGAAGTGGTATAGAACAGCTAAAGGTCACTATTCTTTCCAACTTGGGTGCGAGCGTGGGTGAGGGGCTTTATATTTCCCTGAGGCACGCAGACCTCTTGCAAAAATCCTTGGGTGTTATAAAATTAATACTGGAAAAAAACTTAAAAGAGTTATCGCCTGAGATCCTAATGTTATACCTCAGAGAGGTTCAGCTTTACTTAGAAGAGCTTTTAGGCGCTATTACAACGGAAGAACTTTTAGGAGAGATATTTTCTAACTTTTGCATAGGCAAATAATAAGGAGGTCAAAGGATGGAAGAAACCCAGGTTCAGGAGAAGAAACTTTACTCCTACGAAGAGTTAAAGAAGATGTCTTTTGCAGAACTACAAAAGATAGGCAGGGAGCTTGAGTTGAGGCGTGTCACTGGTCTCAGAAAGGATGAGCTCATAGAAGACATACTTCAAGCTCAAGCACAGTTGGAGGGTTTGAACTTTGTAAAGGGTGTCTTGGAGATTCTGCCGGAGGGTTATGGTTTTATCAGAAAACAAGAGAACAACTATATGCCAAGTTCTGGGGATGTTTATGTAGCACCCTCTCAGATCAAAAAGTTTGGACTGAGGACAGGAGATCAGATCATAGGTTTTGCAAGACCACCACAAGATAGAGAAAAGTATCAAGCACTAATAAGGATAGAGTCCGTATGTGGGCTTAGCCCAGACCCAGAGATCCTACGGTCAAGACCTCAATTTGAAAAGCTAACACCCTTCCATCCCACCGAAAGGTTCAATCTTGAAACTACACCGGAGGAGCTATCCACGAGGGTAGTCAGCCTTATAGCGCCCATAGGCAAGGGTCAAAGAGGTCTCATAGTAGCACCACCAAAGGCAGGAAAAACGGTCCTTCTTCAAAAGATCGCTAAAGCTCTAATACAGAACCATCCGGAGGTTTATCTCATAATCCTGCTCATAGACGAAAGACCGGAAGAAGTCACTGAAATGAGGAGAATTGTGGGTGATGGGGCAGAGGTTATAGCTTCCACCTTTGACGAGCCACCAGAGAGGCACATGCAGGTGGCAGAGCTTGTCATAGAAAAGGCAAAGAGAATGGTGGAGCTAAAGCAGGATGTGGTGATCCTCCTGGACTCTATGACACGCTTTGGCAGAGCTTCCAATGCAGTAACTCCTTCTACGGGTAGGGTTCTATCCGGTGGTATAGAGGCAACCGCTTTGCAAAGGCCCAAAAAGTTCTTTGGCGCTGCAAGGAACATTGAAGAGGGAGGCTCTTTAACCATCATAGCCACCGCTCTCATAGAAACGGGTTCAAGGATGGACGATGTGATCTACGAAGAATTCAAAGGTACTGGAAACATGGAGATCCATCTTGACAGAAGGCTCATGGAAAGAAGAATATTCCCAGCTATCAACATAGAAAAGTCTGGCACCCGTAAGGAGGAACTACTCCTGGAAGAGTGGGAATTGCAGAGGATTTGGGTGCTAAGAAAGTTTTTGGCAACCATGGATCCGATAGAGGCTATGGAGTTTCTCTTGGACAAGCTCAAAAAGTTCAGGACAAACAAAGAGTTCCTAAAAGCGATGCACTCTTGACAATACCATACTAAAGTTTATTATAAAAACTTATGCAATCTTCCAAGAAGGACTACTACGAGATCCTTGGGGTTCCTAGGAATGCAACGCAGGAGGAAATAAAGAAGGCATACCGCCGTCTTGCCAGAAAGTATCATCCCGATTTTAACAAGGACCCAGAAGCACAGGAGAAATTCAAGGAGATCAACGAAGCTTATCAGGTCCTTTCAGACCCAGAGAAGAGAAAGCTCTATGATCAGTATGGACACGCCGCCTTTCAGACTTCTTCCGGTGGTAGTGAATACAGCGAACAAGCTTGGAAAGATATCTTTGAAACTGTGGAAGATCTCTTTAGAGGCTTTGGCTTTGAGGATATATTTGAGAGAAGGGGGAGAAGGCGTTCTCAAAGAAGACCCATAAAGGGTGAAGATATATACTACACGGTGGAGCTTACCTTGGAGGAAGCCTACTCCGGTAAAGTGGTGAGCGTCCCACTAGTTAGGGAGGTTCCATGCCCTGCTTGTGAAGGCTTAGGATATGATAGGCATAAAGGAGAAAGAACCTGTCCTACTTGTGGTGGCAGGGGTAGTATATACCAAAGGCAATTTTTCATAAGCATCTCTCAAACCTGTCCTACCTGTGGTGGAGAGGGTGTAATTAGGGAGCCTTGTGGTAGATGTGGTGGAAAAGGTACCGTTACAGAGAGGGAGGAGGTGAAGGTACGGATTCCTCCCGGTGTGGATAACGGTAGCAGGGTTCTTGTGGAAGGGAAAGGTCATGCAGGACTATACGGTGGTCCACCCGGCGACCTTTATTTGCTTGTGAAAGTTTTGCCCCATAGGCTCTTTGAAAGGAGAGGAGATAACCTTTACTTAGATGTAAACCTAAAGCTCACTGAAGCGGTTATGGGAACTGAGCTTGAAGTACCTACCTTAAGTGGTGAGAAGATTAAGGTGAAGATTCCCGCGGGTGTGAAAGAGGGAGACACAGTCCGAGTGGAAGGTAAAGGTATGCCAAAGCTCAGGGGCGGTGGTTTTGGAGATCTATTCCTTCGGGTGCATATAGACATACCCAAGCTGAGCTTTTGGGAAAAACACTTCGGAGATGGCAAAAAGATTAAACAGCTTCTTGAAGAGTTAGACAAACTCTTACCTGAGCCCACCAGGTTGAGGGTAAGACAGCCATGAAGAGAGAAGTTAAAAAGAAATACACCATAGGTGTAGTAGCAGAGATGTATAACATACACCCGCAGACCTTGCGCCTTTACGAAAAGGAGGGCCTCATAAAACCTTACAGAAGCAAAGGAAGGACAAGATATTACACTGAAGAAGATCTCAAGAGATTGGAGCTTGTGCTTACTCTCTCCCGGGAGCTTGGGGTAAATTTGGCGGGCATTGAAATCATTCTGAGAATGAAAGAGCAAATGGAGGAGATGGAAAGGCAAATCCAAAAGCTCTTGGAGATTATCCAAAGAAGCTTACAGGAAGAGGAAAGTGAAGAGGTGAAGGCAATAGTGCTCTCTAGCAAAAGTGTGGTGGCACGCCTTCAGGATATAATTAACAGGCATGAGAATAAGGGAGACTGACCTACCGGGTATAGGCAAAAAGTACGTGGTACTATTAAAGAACGGTAAAGAGCTTGTGATAATCATCTACAATACGGGCAGAAGGGAGATATATCTTATGGAAGGCGAAGATCCCAGTTGTTTTATAGAGCTGACCGACGAGGAAGCAAGAGAACTTGGCTTTTTGGTGACAGGTGCCACATATCAATCTGTTGCCACAGAAAAGATGGAAATTATCCTCCAACAGGTGGTGATGGAATGGGTAAAGGTTCATCAAAACTCGAACTTTATTAATAAAACCATAGCAGAGCTTGAAATAAGGAAAAAGACTGGCGTCTCCATAATTGCCATAGAGAGGGGAGGGCAGGTGATCCCAAGTCCGGACCCTTACAAAGAACATATAAGGGCAGGAGACACACTGATTGCGGTGGGTACCAGACAGCAAATGAAAGCCTTTTTAGACCTATGCGGAGACTGTAGCACTTAGGATGCACTCTTACGAGATTCTCCTGTGGATAGGGCTTCTCTTTACCCTGCTTTTTGTTTTTGGCTTTTTTCTTAGGTTTTTAAAGGTTCCCTATATACTCTCCTTCATGCTGGCTGGACTTGTGGGAAAGGAACTCTTTCCTGAAAAAGTGATAGAGTGGGTTACCTTTTTAGAGCACTCCGCGGTGATATTTCTCTTCTTTTTCATAGGGCTTGAGTATTCCTTCGAGCGCCTTGGGGCTATGAGAAACATTCTAAAGCCCGGCTTGGCGGACCTTTTTATAAATTTCCTTCCGGTGTTTATTGTGGCCTATTTGGCTACCAAAGATTTTATCTTTTCCACAGTTGTTGCCTCTGCCCTTTACCCTTCCAGCACTGCTATAACTGCCAAACTACTATCCGACTACAAAAGACTAGTTTTCCTAGAAGCAGAACTACTCATAGGCACTCTCATCTTTGAAGATCTCATTTCAATAATATTGCTTTCCTTGCTCTCCGGCGGAACTAATGGTAGGCAGGAGGAGCCTACCTTTCTTTTGCTAAGAAGCGTTCTCTCCCTTATAGTATTCTTTTTTGCCTTTTACCTTCTTAGAAACTTAGCCTACAGGGCGGTTGGGAAGATAGACAAAATCTCAGAGGAGACCATATTTCCCTTTTTGATCGTAGGCACTTTACTCCTACTGTGTGGTCTTGGAGAATGGATGGGACTGTCTTCTGCCCTGATCGCCTTTATGCTGGGCGTTATAGTCCCCGAAGACAGCTTAACTTATAAAACAGTAGAGGAAAAGTTAGTTTACTTGAAAGAGCTCTCTTTGGGTGTCTTTTTCTTTTCCTTTACCTATTCTGCCAACATAAGTTTTGATCAGAACTTTTATCTTTTGATCACCTTGCTTTTGCTCTCTTTGATCGCAAAGATCATATCCACCTATTTGGGTGCCAGGCTTTATGGGCTTAGCAAGAGAGTTTCCATAAGGGCTAGCCTTTCCTTTTTAGCAAGGGGTGAATTCTCTTTGATCTTTGCCAGCTTACTTCCAGCCACCCAAGCTTTGGTCTTTTTGGTGGTCTTGATCACATCCATTCTTGGAAGTATAACCTTCGTCTATGCACCCAGGGTAGCATCCGCTTTAGCCAAACCCAAGGGATAGGTATTCCTTTATCAGAACTCCCTCTTTTATACCCCAATCGCTTACCACAATCTCTCTTTTACCGAACAAAAGCATAGCCCTGTAGAAAATCATAAGTCCCGGGATTATCACCTTTGCCCGTTTTGCTTCTATGTGTGGAAAGGTCTTTACCCTGTCTTCTGCTTTCATACTGCTAAGGGTCTCTAGCCAAAACATAATATCCTCCAAAGTTAGCTTAGAGCCATGCACCAAAGAACCTTGATAGGGAAATACGTTGTTCTTTATTGCACTTATAGTGGTAATTGTTCCACCCAACCCTACCAAAACATCGCAAGGGCGGACCACATCCTTTATTAGCTCATCCAAAAAATTCTTCAAAGACTCTAGCTCGTAAGGCTTAGGAGGGTCGTTTTGTATAAACTCCTCCGTAAGGTTAACTATGCCCACCGGAAGGGATTTTAGGTATTCAACCTCTGTGCCCTTTCCACATACAAACTCTGTGGAACCTCCCCCCTGGTCTATTATGCAAAATTTTCCCTCCGGTTTTAGAGAAAAGGCAACAGCTAAAAAGGCAAGGTTACCTTCCTCCTCTGGGGTTATTACCTTTAACTCCAAGCCTGTTTCTTCCTTTACTCTCTTTAAGAACTCCTGAGAGTTTTTTGCCCTACGTAGTGCTTCTGTACCAACTAAGACTATTCTTTCTGCTCCATGTTGTTTTGCCACTTGTATGTATTTTTTGATTGTTCGCAATGTCTCTTCCATAGGCTCCTCTTGGAGGTAACCTTTCTCCTTCAATCCTGTAGCCAAAGAGGTAATGTTACCCTCTTCGTATATGATCCTGAAGGAATTAGAAAAGTCTGCTATACTCAACCTGCAGGAGTAGGA
>JAEMPM010000135.1 GCA_022759285.1 Thermocrinis sp. | reverse complement strand
TATAAGCAATAACCCCCGAGACCCATGCCACTGCAAAGCTGTATGCTAAGAACAGCAAAGCAAACTTTGTGCCTGCCTCCTTTTGCAAAGCTGCCACCGTGCCTAAACAGGATGTGTACAAGAGTATAAAGACCATAAAGGCAAGAGCTTGAGCTGGATTCATAGAGTTTTTAACGGCAGACTTTAGTTGAGAATATTCCTCCTTCACCTCAAGAGCCTTTGGCATCGGACTCAAAAGGTTAAGAACCGACTCTTTAAAGGCGTTGACAAAAGCGACTCCTTGCTCCTGCAGTGCTTTTCTAGGTTCAAATTTTTCCTTCTTGCCTTCCTCCACCGAGTAGATGACTGCCATAGAGCTGAGAACTATCTCTCTGGCAAGAAAGGCGGGAATAAGGGATGTGGTAATCCGCCAATCTTCAAGCCCCATTGGTTTGAATATGGGCACCAATGCTCTGCCCACATAACCCGCAAAGCTGTCCTTTGGATTGGAAACACCTGGGGGTAAGTTTAGCATAGCCCAAAGTACCACAGAAACCGCAAATATTAGAGTTCCGGCCTTGTATATGAAATGTTTCACATGTGCCCAGGTGATCCTAAGCACCAGCTTGAGGGCGGGCAAACGGTAGGGTGGTAGCTCCAAGATCATGTGGTGCAAAGAACCTCTATAAACTAGCTTTTGAAGGAAAAAGGAAGTTAGAAAGGCAACAAAAATACCAAAAAGATAGAGTAGAAAAATCACAAGAGCGGGATTTGGAAAAAAGAGAACCGCAAAGAAGGAAAAAATCACAAGTCTTGCAGGACAGCTCATAAAAGGGATCATTGCAAGAACCAAGAGTTTATCCCTTTTTGTCTCCATAACCCTTGAGGCTATTATGGCTGGCACGTTACAACCAAAGCCCAAAAGGAGGGGAATAAAACTGGTACCATGCAGTCCAAGTCTATGCATCAAGCCATCCATCAAGAAGGCAACCCTTGGCAGATATCCAGAAAACTCAAGAAGGGAAAGGATAAAAAGAATGCTTGCAATCAGGGGTAAAAAGGTAAGCACAAAACCTACACCACCTACAACCGCCTCGGATAAAAACCTTGAAAGTAAAGACTCACCCAAAAGATAAACTACCAAAGGAGAGATAAAGTTATTCATAAAACCGTCCAGCCACTCCATCCAAGGGGCAGAAAAGTCAAAAGCCATTTTGAACATAAGAAACATCAAAAATAAAAAGAAAAACGGACCAAAAATTGGGTGCAAAAGCAGTTTGTCTAAGCTATCCGTCAGGTCAAAGACACCCTGATTGATCCTTTTCACCACCTTGTGGAACAAACCATGAGCAAAGGTAAATCTCTCATCCTGCAAAAGTTTGTCAAAATCCTCTCCGTAAAGCTCTTGAGCTTTTTTAATCTTTTCAAATTTGGTACTTCCCTCTACCTTAGAAAGGTACTCTTCTAAAGCTTGGGAGTACCTTAAGGGAAAGGGCTTTATTTTTTGCTCATAAGTTTGGACTATTGCTTCCAAAAGTTCTTCTTTTCCCTCTCCAGTTCTACCGTTGGTTTGGACTACTTTTACCCCCAAAAGCTCAGAAAGCTTTTCCTTATCAACCTCTATTCCAAGCTTTCGGGCTTCGTCCACCATGTTTAAAGCAATAACAGTAGGTATTTCCATCTCCAATAACTCCGCAGTTAGGAGGAGGTCCCTTTCCATGTTGGGAGTTTCCAGCACATTTACCACCACATCGGGTTTTTGACTCAAGAGGTAGTCCCTTGCTACCTGCTCTGCCTCGGAAAAGGGCTCAAGACTGTAAATGCCAGGCAAATCCACCAAGTAAATTTCGTAACCCTTATAAAAGGCTTTACCTTCCTTTTTTTCTACGGTGGTTCCCGCCCAGTTGCCTACACGTAGGGTTGTTCCTGCAATGTGATTGAGAAGGCTCGTTTTACCTACATTAGGATTTCCCACAAGGGCTACGTTGATCTTCATTGAACCTTTATCTTTTGTGCCAAGCTCTTGCTAATGGCTATCTTAGAGTGGTCCACTTTGACCACTATGTTCCTACCTAGCTTTTGCACCACTTCCAATACCTTACCCTTCCTTATACCCATAGCCTGAAGTTTTTTTAGGCTATCCTCCTTTCCTTCAATGTCCAAAACCTTAACCTTCTTGCCTACTTCTACCTTTTCCAGCACGAGTTTACCTCTAAAGAGTACTAATATTAATATACAATCTCAAAAATTTTCATCAACGGACACTTATCTATACTACAACGCCTCCACCAACACTGCCTTTCTCTCCAGACAGTTTATTACTTCCTCTACACTATCCCTCTCCACAAAATACACCCTCCCACCTAGTGGGTTATTGAGTTCTTTTAGAGGTTTAATCCTCACATAGCCTAAGTTTTTACTTGCCACGTAGCCCGTAGTATAATCGGGGTCATCGCTCCAGCAAAGTTCTGCAAGAACTCCACAGTACACATTCTTTGTAGCAAGGGCTAAGGCGTCCATGAGCCTATGTAAATACTGTTTTTTTATTCCCTTCTTCAAAAGGGCAAGCTTTATTGCTTTTCTGTCCTTCCAATCAACCCTGACGGTACGTATTCCCCTCTCTTGGTCTGGCTCAAGTCTTTCTCCAGTTCTGACATCCATAAGAATCGCACCCCTCATATTCCCACCCTTTGGATTTGGGCCATTTTCCAGAAGTTCTATCGCCTTTTTGGCTAAATCTTTTCTTATACCCGCCTCCTCCAACTTCTTTATCGCAAAGTCCCGGGCAGACTGGACGTTGTCAAAGTCGTAACTGTATATAGTCAGAGCCTTTGGAATTACGGATATTTCCTCCAACTTTTCCAAGGTTATAACCATCTTGTCATAATCTTTTGGTCTTTTTAGTAGCTCCTTTACCACCCTCTCCACCTGTTCTTTATCCACTATCCTCTCTGCTCCAGACACATGAAGGCCCTTTAGTTCTGCTCGCATACGTACACTGATCATCTTTTAAGACTTGTGAGCCAAGCTATCAAATATCCAAAGAAAAATCCTAAAAAGATCGCCCCAATTACCAAAAATCCAAGGGGTATGGGGGGTATGCGGTAGTATTCTCCATTAAACTCCGGAGTTAGCACCAACTCTACCGGAGTTTTGTTTAAGTAAACCACATAGCCAAAGGCCAAAAGCAAAAGTAAAAGTAGAGAAAAGTATATAAATATCTTCATAGTCCTTCCTCCCTCTTCGCAACCTCTAATTGCAAAAGCACCTGCTCTTTTGCAGTACCACCGTAGCTTTTCCTTCTGTCTGCTACCTTTTCGGGCTTTAATAGGCTCAGAACATCCTCCTCAAATAGCTCCGAAAAGGCTTTTAGCTCTTCCAAGCTAACCTCTTCCAAGCTTTTCCCTTTTTCCAAAAGTTGTGCCACCAAGCTACCCACCACTTTGTGTGCCTGTCTGAAGGGCATACCTTTTAAAACTAAATAGTTTGCCAGGTCTGTAGCTAAGGCAAAATTTCCCGCTGAAGAGTAGGTCTTTTCTGAATTTATACTTAGCCCTTCCAATAAGGGCTTTAGAACCACCAGAATGCTTTTAAGGGTGTCCAAACTGTCAAAGAGGGGTTCTTTGTCTTCTTGGAGGTCCCTGTTGTAGGAGTAAGGCAGTCCTTTCATAACAGTAAGAAGGGCAAAAAGGTTGCCATAGAGTCTACCGGTCTTCCCTCTTATAAGTTCCAACACATCAGGATTCTTCTTCTGGGGCATTATAGAGCTTCCTGTGCAGAACCTATCGGGCAAGGAAACAAAACCAAACTCTTCAGAGGACCAAAGGATTAGGTCCTCAGACAGCCTTGAAAGATGCATACCGCAAACTGCACAGGCATACAAAACCTCAAGGATAAAGTCTCTCTCTGCCACTGCATAAAGGGAGTTTCTTGTTAAGGACCTAAAGCCAAGCTCCTGGGCTAAAAAGAACCGGTCTATGGGAAAATCCACACCCGCTGACGCACCGCTACCCAAGGGCAAGCTGTCTACCAATCTATAGGCGTGGGCAAAGCGTATGGTATCCGCCAGCAGAGCTTCCCTGTAAGCTAAAAAGTAGTGGGCGAGTCTTATAGGCTGAGCCCTTTGAAGATGGGTGTAAGAGACCACTATCACATCTACTGTCTTATCTGCCAAGAGCACTAAGGTTCTTCTTAGTTCCCTCAAACCTTCCAATATCTTTAGTAGTTCTTCTTTTATAAATAGCCTTTCGTCCGTTACTACTTGGTCGTTGCGGGATCTTGCGGTGTGAATTTTGCCACCTACCTCCCCCACCTTTTCTATTAGCCTCTTTTCTATGTTCATATGCACATCTTCCAAAGCTTTGGAGAACTCCATCCTGTTTTCCTTCACTTCCTGCTCTATTTCCTCAAGTCCTTTCCTTAAGAGCTTTTCTTCTTCCTCTGAGACAATACCTGCCATTCTAAGAGCTTTCAAGTGGGCAAGATTTTGCCGTATATCCTGTAAGGCAAGCCGTTGGTCAAAGCTAACAGACTGAGTAAATTCCTCCACAAGTTTGTCAGTTTTTTCTCTAAAGCGTCCTTCCCAAGGTTTTTGCATAACCTATAATTTTAAACATGGAAAGCACTGCCCTAATTACAGACCTTTATGAGCTAACAATGGCCCAAAGCTACCTGGAACACGGAAAGACCGGGAAGGCTGTCTTTAGCCTATTCGTCAGAAGACTTCCGGAGAACAGAAATTTTTTAGTTGCCTGCGGGCTTGAAACACTGATGAAAAGTTTGGAAAACTTCAAATTTGGAGACAGAGAACTGAAATACCTAAAAAGTTTGGGTATATTCAAAGATTGGTTTTTGGACTATCTGAGAGAACTGGAGCTGGACTTGGAGTTTTATGCCTTGGATGAGGGGACTATCTTCTTCCAAAACGAACCCATCCTTCAGGTGGAGGGTCCTCTGCCAAAGGCTCAGCTTATAGAAACCTTAGCTATAAACCTAATACACTTTGAAACCTTAATTGCATCGAAAGCGGTAAGAAATTACATTGCCGCAAAGGGTAAAACTTTAATGGATTTTGGGTTAAGAAGAGCACACTCTCCTACGGCTGGGCTACTTTCTGCAAGGGCATGCTACATAGGGGGTTTTAATGGCACTTCCAACCTTCAGGCGGGAATGTTATATGGCATACCCGTCTTTGGCACCATGGCACACTCTTACATAATGGTCTTTGATCAAGAAGAGGAAGCCTTCAGAGCTTTTGCAAAGAGTTTCCCAGATAGGGTATTTTTGTTGATAGACACCTACGACACTGTGGAAGGGGCAAAAAAGGCTCTAAAGCTTTTGAAGGAAGGTATAAAGGTTTTGGGTGTAAGAATAGACAGCGGAGACATTCCAAAGCTTTGCAGAGAAGTAAGAAAGATCTTTGATCAGGAGGGTTTTAAGGATGTGAAGATCTTGGTTAGTGGAGGGGTAGATGAGTACGATATAGAAAAGTGGGTTTCCGAGGGTGTGCCCATAGACGCCTTTGGCGTTGGAACAAAGCTTTTAACCTCCGCAGATGCACCTTATCTAAACATAGCGTATAAGCTCGTGGAGTACGAGGGGAAGCCAAAGTTCAAGGAGAGCCCCGGCAAGAAGACCTTTCCATACAAGAGGCAAGTTTGGAGGTTTTTGAGGGATGGAAAGTTTGATTACGATAAGGTCAGTAGGTTTCAAGAAGGTGGCTTGGTGAAAAAGGTGAGCTTTCCCTTGCCAAGCCTTAAGGAGATAAGGGAAAGGGTCTTGGAACAGATAAACCAGCTTCCGGAAGAGCTGAAAAGCTTAAGAAAGAAGGTAGAGTATAGGGTAGAAGTGGATGAATGATAGGTGTTGATATAGTTTCCAACGAAAGAATAAGGAAAGCAGTAGAAAAGTTCGGTGAAAGGTTTTTAAAACGCATATACACTCCTTTGGAGCTTGAGTACTGCAAAGAACAGGCGGATTGGGTAGCTTGTCTGTCAGCCCGTTGGGCGGGAAAGGAGGCGGTTTTAAAGGCGGTTTATCAGAGCAAAGGGATCATTCTAAAGTTCTCTGAGGTTGAAATTTTAGGAGACTTTGGAAAGCCTGCAAAGGTTAGACTTTTGAGAGAAGAGCTCAAAGACATACAGGTACTTATTTCTCTGTCCCACGAGAAAGAATACTCGGTGGCGATTTCCTTTATAATTACTAATGGAGGTTTTTTATGAAAAAAATTCTAACCTTTGGATTGTTTGTAAGCTTTCTGTCTGCTGGGCTCTTAAGTTGTCAGCAGAGTAAGGCTTGTCCAACTGAGGATAAGATAAAGGCAGGCGTTAAAGAACTTATCCCTCAAGAGTTTAAGGTAGAGAGCATTCAGGCACTAAAAGATATTCCGGGACTTTGTGAAGTGGTTATAAAAGTGGGAGCCCAACCTCTTGTCTTCTACACAGACAAAGAGATGAAGTATGTTCTAGCTGGCAATCTCATAAGCCTTGCTGACAAGAAGAATATCACCAGAGAAAGACAGCAGGAGTTTATGAAAGTTAGCCAAGACCTTTTGAAGGAGCTTGAAAAGTACAAAGACTTCGCCTTTGGTAAAGTAGGTTCCCAGAAGTATATTTACATGTTTACTGATCCAGATTGTCCTTTCTGTAAAAGGTCTGAGCCTATAGTGGAAAAATGGGCTAATGAAAAGGGAGTAGAGGTTCGTGTAATCCTTTTCCCACTACCTATACATCCGCAGGCTTTTGGAAAATCTGTTACCTTAGTATGCGACAAAAAGGGATGGGAAGAGTATAAAAGTGGATATAACTCCAACAATCAGTGCGAGGATGGAAAGAAAAAGATTGAAAGCAACTTACAGCTTGCAGAAAAATATGGTATAAGCGGAACACCCACCTTTATAGGTATGAACGGCAAAGTTCATGCAGGCTTGCCCACAGAGCAGGACTTGGATAA
>JAEMPM010000121.1 GCA_022759285.1 Thermocrinis sp. | reverse complement strand
ATCTTGCTTGCATTTTTTCCAAGGGCGTTTTATATTTTAATTAAAAGTTGAGTTAGATGGAGAAGATAGAGGAGATCATAGACCTCGGAGACCTTGACGAAAGATTTTATGCCATAGTAGGAAGGGGCGACGAGAACCTAAAGCTATTTTCTCAACTCTTTGGCGTTAAAGTCCTCGCAAGGGGTACCGAAATACGTATAAGGGGAGAGAAGGAAAAGGTCCAGAATATGAGCAGGTTTATAAGGGAAATTCTAGAGGAGTTTGCTAAAGGTCCCCTAAGCAGTGGAGAGGTAAGAGAGAGGGCAAAGGCTTTCGTGAAGGGCACCACAGAGGGTTTAAGTCCTGACGCAGAGGAGGTGGTGTTAATAACTTACAGAAAAAAAGCTATAGTGCCAAAGACAGAAAATCAAAGGATATACATAAGGGAAATAAGGGAAAAGGATATTGTCTTTGGTATAGGTCCAGCGGGTACGGGGAAAACCTACCTGGCAGTAGCCATGGCTCTTGCCCTCATGAAGGAAAACAAAATCAGCAAGATCATACTAACAAGACCGGCGGTAGAAGCAGGAGAAAAGTTGGGCTACCTTCCGGGCACCATAGCAGAAAAGGTGGACCCTTATCTTCGTCCCCTTTACGATGCACTGTATGATATGGTGGGATATGATAAAACCGCCTACATGTTGGAAAGGAACATTATAGAGATCGCCCCCCTAGCCTTCATGAGAGGTAGAACCCTAAACGACGCCTTTATAATCTTGGATGAGGCCCAAAACTCCACGCGGGAACAGATGAAGATGTTTTTAACAAGGATAGGTTTTGGCTCCAAGGTGGTAATTACGGGTGACATAACTCAGATAGATCTACCCAAAAAAGAAGAGTCCGGTTTAGTGGAGGCAATAAAGATCCTCAAAGGTATCGAAGGCATAGGTTTTGTCCAATTTGGACGAGAGGATGTAGTAAGACACCCCATAGTGGCAAGGATCATAAAGGCTTATGAAGAGTATGAGAAAAAACAGAGTGCTGGTCAAGAAAAAGGTAAAAGGAGTAGAAAGCAAACTTCTGAGCAAAGTAGCCCACAGAGCCCTTGAGGTTCTTGGCTTAAGTAAAGTAGAACTCAGCATTGCCTTAGTCTCCGACGTGCAGATAAAAAGATTAAACAAGCTTTATAGGAACAAAGACAAACCCACCGATGTACTCTCCTTTCCTATAGGTGAGAAAGTGGAAGATTGGCTTATTCTTGGAGATATTGTTATCTCGGTGGATACCGCCAGAAGGCAGGCGCAGGAGTTGGGCCACAGTTTGGAGGAAGAGCTAAAAAGACTTTTGGTGCATGGTTTGGTGCATCTTCTGGGCTACGACCATGAACTTGGGGGAGAGGAGGAAAAGAAGTTTTTTGAGCTGGAAGAGTTTGTTTTAAGGAGACTTCAAAAGCCCTTATAATCTAATCTATGCGAGACTACTTTAAGAACGCAAGTGAAAGAGATTGGCTTTTGATAAATACTATAAGATTCTTGAGCTTGGACCAAGTAGAAAGGGCAAAGTCCGGACATCCGGGTATGCCCCTTGGGGCAAGCCACATTCCTTACATAATCTACGATAGATTCCTGAGGTTTAACCCAAAGAACCCCAAGTGGTTCAACAGGGATCGCTTTGTACTCTCCGCAGGACATGCCAGCGCCATGCTTTACTCTTTGCTCTTTGTAATGGGTTATGAGCTTAGCCTTGAGGACCTAAAGGGCTTTAGACAGCTCGGTAGCAAAACGCCAGGACACCCTGAGAGCTTTCTTACACCAGGGGTAGAAGCAACCACTGGACCCCTTGGACAGGGCATTGGCAACGCGGTTGGCATGGCTTTGGCAGAGAAATTCCTTGCGGACAAATTCAACAGGGAAGGTTTTCCCATAATAGACCATTACACTTTTGCCCTTGTGAGCGATGGGGACCTCATGGAGGGTATCTCCTGTGAGGTTGCCCAGCTGGCGGGACATTGGAAACTAAACAAGCTAATAGTTATATGGGACAACAACAAAATATCCATAGATGGACCCACATCCTTAGCCTGGTCGGAGGATGTACTAAAGAGGTTTGACGCGTCGGGCTGGTTTGTACAGGAGGTGGAGGACGGCTACGATTTGGCGGAATTGGAAAAGGCTATAAGGAGGGCGATGGAGCAAGGAGAAAAACCATCTTTTATATCTGTCCGAACTCATTTGGCTTATGGCTCTCCAAAGCAGGATAATGCCAGTGCCCACGGCGCACCCCTTGGAAAGGAACTGGCCCTGCAAACTAAGAAAAATTTTGAATGGCCTGAAGAGGAGTTCTTTGTTCCCGAGGAGGTGTGGAGCTACAGAGAGGAGAAAGTAAAAAAGGGCGAGCTTTTGGAAATGGAATGGAGCATCCTCTTTGAGAAGTACAAAGAAAGCTATCCAGAGTTGGCAAGACTTCTGGAAAAGTCTTTGAACAAAGATTGGGATGAGGATTACAGAGAACTGTTGCCCGAGTTCAAGGATGCCATGGCAACCCGTCAGGCGAGCGGTAAGGTCTTGGCATCCATATCAAAGGTAATTCCCACCCTCTTTGGAGGTTCTGCAGACCTTTCGGAATCCAACAACACCTACCTTCACGGAGAGGGAGACTTCCCACAAGGTAGGAACCTACACTTTGGAGTTAGAGAGCATGCCATGGGGGCCATTCTCAACGGCATGGCATACCATGGTGGTATTATTCCATACGGTGGTACCTTCTTGGTGTTCTCCGATTACATGAGACCTTCCATAAGGATGGCTTCCCTGTCCCGCTTGCAAGTCATTTATGTTTTCACCCACGACTCCATTGGGCTTGGAGAGGACGGACCTACCCATCAACCGGTGGAACAGCTTTCATCCTTGAGACTCATTCCAAACCTTTGGGTTCTCAGGCCTGCGGACCCCAACGAGGTTAGCGTGGCCTGGCACATAGCCCTAAAAAGAAAGGATGGACCTACCGCAATAATCCTTACAAGACAAAAGGTCCCTGTTATAGACCGCCAAAAATACGCCTCCCACTGGTCTGCACTGAAGGGAGCCTATGTGATAGCGGACACGGAGGGAACACCCGATGTGATAGTCTTTGCCTCTGGCTCGGAGGTTTATCCATCCTTGATGGCAAAGGAGATTTTAGAGAAGGAAGGCATAAAGGTAAGGGTGGTAAACGTCTTTTCCTTTGAAGTCTTTGAACACCAGCCAAAGGAGTATAAAGACTATATTCTTGCACCCGAGGTCAAAAAACGGGTAGCGGTGGAAGCAGGAAGAGGATTGCTTTGGCATAAATTTGTTGGAATGGATGGCCTTTTGATCACCCTTGAAGAGTTTGGAAAATCCGCACCCGGTGATGTTCTCATGGACTACTTTGGCTTTAGTCCAGAAAAAATTGCAAGGAGGATCAAGGAATGGCTGTAGATAAAGAGAAATTAAAGCACGCTATAAGGCTCTTTCTGGAGGCAATAGGAGAAGACCCAGATAGAGAAGGATTAAAAGAAACACCCGAGCGGGTAGCCCGTATGTGGGAGGAATTTGATCGCCAAAGGTCCTTCAATTTTAAGCTGTTTGAGGAGTTTGGGGATTACAACGAAATGGTTTTGGTTAAGGACATAAATATATATAGCCTGTGCGAGCATCACCTTTTGCCCTTCTTTGGGAAGGCACACATAGCGTACATACCCAACGGTATAGTTTGCGGTCTTTCAAAGCTCATTCGAACGGTTCGAGCCTTTGCCCTCCGACCTCAAGTTCAAGAAAGGCTTACAAACCAAATTGCAGACTTTTTGATGGAGCAGTTAAAGCCAAAGGGTGTGGCAGTGGTCTTGGAAATGGAGCACTTATGCATGTCCATGAGAGGGGTGATGTCCCCAGGGCATATTACAACTACTTCAGCCCTTCGGGGTATATTCCTCTCTGACCTGCGCACACGGGAAGAGTTTCTCAAGCTAATAGGAAAGTCTGACCAATGAAACTGCAAACTTTTTTGGAAAGAATGTTCAGGCAAAACCGGGTACCTCAAGCCTTACTTTTTTATGGAAAAGAAGGAATAGGAAAGCGGGAAATTGCCTTTGAACTCTCCAAGGCTTTGCTGTGCTTGAAGTCCCAGTATCCAGCCTGCGGAGTTTGTGAATCCTGCCGTCTTCTGAAGGACTTTTTCTCCCAGCCAGAAGAAAAGCTAAAAGTATATGAGGACGATAAATTTGTTTATCTTCAAGGGGACCACCCGGACTTTATCTATCTCAAGCCCGAAAAGACAGAGATAAAGGTGGATCAGATTAGAGCTGTTAAAGATTTTGTTTATATAAAACCTGCTCTGTCTCACAAAAAGGTGGTTGTTATATATAACGCAGACACCATGAACCCTTACGCCCAAAATGCTCTGCTAAAAGTTTTAGAAGAGCCTCCCTTAGACACCCACTTTATTCTTGTTTCACATAATCTAAACAGCATATTACCTACCATAAAGTCAAGGTGTTTTATGTTAGAAGTTCCACCCCTTACAAAAGAGGAGCTTGCCCAAAGGACAGGTATAAATGATGATCTTCTTTTGGAGCTTTCGGAGGGCAGTCTTGTCTTACTTGAAAGTCTGAGAGAAAAGAAAGAGATAGTGGAAACTGCACTGAAGTTTTGGCAGTTAGATTGGGTCAGTCTCTTTAAATTAGCCAACAAGCTGGAAGACTGGAGCACGGAGGATAAGCTCTTATTTCTTAAGATCCTATCGAGTTTGATCCACAAAAAATATCTACAAGAGCGGGATGAAAGGTACAAACTTATGCTTGATAGGGTACACTTTACGATGGAGTATCTGGGCAAAGGTATTAACTTAAAGCTCACATTGTTTTACCTTTATTTAAAAGGGGGCGATAAAAATGCTTCGTATAAAGGCGCGCTATCAGGACACTAGGAAGATCGTAGAAGTGGATGGAGCTAGAGAGAATGTTCAGAGGGGAGAGTTGGTGGTTGTCAGCTCTGAAAAGGGAGAAGAGTTGGTAGAAGTTCTTGGTTATTCAAAGGAAGGGCTGTCTTCGAAGGTGACCTTTCTAAGAAAGGCAACGGAAGAGGATAAAAGAAAAGCTAAAGAAAACGAAGAACGTGCGAAAGAATTCCACGAACTCTGTAAGAAAAAGATAAAAGAACATAACTTGGAGATGAAACTCTTAAAAACCTACATTCCCTTGGATGGATCCAAGGTGTTCTTTTACTATATTGCAGAGCAAAGGGTAGATTTTAGGGCTTTGGTAAGGGATCTGGCAAGATACGTAAGAAGGCGCGTAGAAATGAGGCAGATAGGGGTCAGGGATGCAGTTCAGATGATGGGTTGGCTTGGGAACTGCGGTAATGATGTCTGCTGTGCAAAGTTTGTAGAAAAAATGGATTCCGTTTATGTACACGATATACACCTTCAGAACCTTCCCCTGTCTCCCTCCAAATTTACCGGACCTTGCGGAAGGCTCTTGTGTTGTTTAGCTTACGAACGGGAAAACTACTTGATAAAAGAGATCCTGCCCGATGTAGGTACTTCTATATGCTACAAGGGAAGTGAATACAACTTAGTTTTTGTGGAACCACTACGAGGTTATGCCCTGTTGGAAAGGGAAGGAAAGAAAATTGAGGTACCCTTGAAGGACCTTCTGCCCAACCATTACGAAAGGGCTTTAGAGCATTGCAGGGCGTGTCCTGCATGCTGTAGAAGGGTGAGCATAGACCATGAGGCTTCTGTTGGAGCTACAGAGTGAATTAAACCGATTGTTTTTGTTTGAGTTGGAGGATGGATCAAGAATTGAGTCGGTTTTTTACAGGGGAGACACCCTCTGCATTTCCACACAGGTGGGTTGTGCGTTGGGATGTCCCTTCTGTCTTTCAGGTTCAAAGGGGCTACTGAGAAACCTTTCCGCAGAGGAAATATACTCCCAATACAAGCTTTTAAAGGATAGGCTCCCAATAAAGAGAATAGCAATGTCGGGTATCGGGGAGCCGTTGATGAACTACACGAACGTTCAAGAAGCTTTTTGGATGTTAAAAGAAGAGGGGCTAAAGGTTTCCTTTTACACCACCGGCTTCCCCACGGAAAAATTGCCCATGCTGCTTAGTCTTCCCCACAATGGTGTAACCATATCTATACATACAGTAAGGGAGGAAAAAAGAAAACTTCTAATTCCTCATGGAGGAAGCCTTGAGAAGCTGATCAGCACACTGAAACATTCCCTCAAAGAGCTCAGTTCAAGCAAGAGAAAAAAGATTGCCTTGGCGTATTTGCTTATAAAGGGCATAAACGACACAGAGGAAGAACTTTTGGAGTTCTCAAGGCTTGTCAAAGAACTGAGCTTGAGGGCAGTGCTTCTTTACTATAACTCCACAAAACCTGACTTTGAGGCGCCATCTCCAGAGGAATATGAAAGAGCTTTTTTGACTTTAAAGGCTCAGGGTATAAAGGTTTCCCTTTCCACTAGATACAGAAAGGACAAACTTGGAGGTTGTGGAACACTCTTGGTCAATCGGTCCTTATAAGGTCCGCTATTACTTCCTCTTGGTCATCCTTTGCTACGCAGTGCAAGGGAATTACCTGAACCTTTGCCACTCCCTTTTTGAGCATTTCGAGCTTTTCCGCCGCAGACTTTGATAAGTCTATGATTCTGCCCTTTTTGCGTGGTCCCTTATCATTAACCCTAACCACTACTTCTTTCCCGTTTTCTAAGTTTTTCACCAAAAGATATTCATGCATGCTAAAGTAGTTTGAGGCAGCGGTGTATTTGAATTTATCAAAGCTTTCTCCGCTAGAAGCTTTTCTTTTGTGGAGCTTTTCGCCATACCAGGAGGCATAGCCCTCTAAAACCTTGCACTCTTGGGCGTAAGAAAAGCCAAGGGCAAGGCAGAGGACAAGAAACCACCTCCCCATAGCAAAAAGAATACCACAGACTGAATTGTTGGTCAAGAGGCTG
>JAEMPM010000075.1 GCA_022759285.1 Thermocrinis sp. | reverse complement strand
TCTTTTTAAAGCCTGACTTATGATATGTGTCCACAGGGTTAGGTTAAAATAAAAACCATGAGCGTAAGATATCAAAGAAGGCTTTACATAGAAGAGCTCTTTAGCCATCTAAAGCAAAATGCCAGAGAGTACAGAATCTACAACCTTTACGTACCAGAAAGTGGAGACATAGAAGCCATATCTTTTCCTCAAAGGAAAAGCTTTTTGATAACCTTAAAAAACAGGTGATAGAACATATAAAGGAGGACTAAAATGTTTGACTTTGCCTTTGCCCAAAGCTCTGCCCCTCATGGTTCAAGTCCATGGTCTGCTTTACTCTTTCAGCTATTTTTCTTTATCTTCCTCTTTGCTATTCTTTACTTCTTGTTCATAAGACCCGAGCAGAAGGCAAGAAAAAAGCACAAGGAGTTTTTAGCCAAGCTCAAAAAGGGAGATAGAGTAATAACCTCCTCTGGGATCATAGGTACGGTGGTAGAGGTTGGAGAGGATACCGTTTCCCTGAAGGTAGATGCCAACACGCGTATCACATTTCTAAAAGATTACATAGTTAGTTATTACAGAGAAAAAGAAAGAGAAAAAGAAGAAGAAAAATCCTAATGCAGATAGATCTTGAGGAAAAGATAGTTATACCAATTCCCAAGAACTATGGGAAGACCGCCCTAATATACAAAGACACGGAAATTAGCTACGCAGAGCTCATTGAAGGAACTAAGGCTTATGCTCGGTATTTGGATATACTGCCCGGAGAAAGAGTAGTTATCTGTGCAGAAAACAGACCTGAGTGGGTCTATAGCCTCTACGGCATATGGCAAAGAGGAGGCATTGCAGTTCCTGTAGATTTTATGTCCTCTCCCAAAGAACTGGAGTACATACTTAGAGAGACGGAGCCCACATTTGTTGTTTGCTCTAACAAAACCGAAGAAAACGTGCATCAAGCCATTTCAGCCTTGAGTTTAAAGACTTTCGTTCTCAATCTTGACCGCGTGGTGCCTCCGAACCCCGTAGGAAAGGTTATGAGCAGGAGCTTTCAGGACACCGCCCTGATCCTTTATACCTCCGGCACCACCGGTGAGCCAAAGGGTGTAATGCTCAGCTTTAAAAACATTATTTCTAACCTTCACGGAGTGGAACGCCTAAAGGTAGCATCAAAAGAAGACAGCGTCATAGCCCTGTTGCCTTTCCATCACTCTTACCCCCTTGTGGTGTCTTTGCTTTTGCCCCTATACTTGGGTGCCACCGTGGTATTTTTGGAAAAGCTCAGCTCAGAAACCCTCATGGAAACACTACGCAAGTACTCCATCACTATCCTAATAGGTGTCCCAAGGCTTTACCAGATTCTTCATCAGAGGCTAAAAGAGAGAATAGAGGAAAATCCTTTGAGTAGGTTGCTCTTTAGCCTGGGCGGAGTTATGGATAGAAGGACCAGGAGGTTGATCTTTAAAAAAGTTCATAAAACTTTTGGAGGTAAGCTTCGTTATATGGTAAGCGGTGGTGCAAAACTGCCTTTAGAAACTGCAAAGTTCTTTGACCGACTTGGCTTTGTGGTTTTGGAGGGCTACGGGCTGACGGAGACCTCTCCCATCGTTAGCTTTAACCCACCCCAAAAAGTAAAGCTTGGCTCTGTGGGTCTGCCTATAGAGGGCGTGGAAGTAAAGATAGCAGAAGACGGAGAAGTTCTAGTAAAAGGTCCAAACGTCATGCAAGGATACTACAAAAAGGAGGAGGAGACAAGAAAAGCCTTTAAGGGAGGTTGGCTTTTAACTGGAGACTTGGGCTACTTGGACGAGGAAGGATACCTTTACATCACTGGCAGAAAAAAGGAGCTGATCGTTTTAGCGAGTGGAAAGAACATAAATCCTGAAGAGTTAGAGGCGGAGTTCTTGAAAGAAAGCCCTGTGGTCAAAGAAGTGGGAGTTTTGGAAATGGACGGCATGCTATATGCCCTGATCCATCCCGATTTTGAAAAGGCAAAGGAGCTAAAGCTTTTAAACTTGGAAGAGTACATAAGGTGGGAGGTGGTAGATAAGGTAAACAGAAGGCTTCCCCCTTGGAAAAGGGTAGTGGGCTTTAAAATTTCCCCCCAAGAGTTACCCAAAACACGCCTTGGAAAGCTCAAAAGATTTTTATTACCCCAGCTTTACAAAAGCTCAGAAAGCAAAAAGGAAGAAAGAACCGAAGAGCCAAAGCCATTAGATCAAGAGGGCAGGCTTTTGATGGACTTTCTCTCTTCCCTCTCCGGTAGGGAGGTAAAACTGTCCCACCACTTGGAGTTAGACCTGGGCTTGGACTCTTTGGCAAAGGTGGAGCTTTTGGCTTTTTTGGAATCCAATTTTGGGATAAAGTTAAAGGAAGAGGAACTCTCCCTCTATGCCACAGTAGGAGAGCTTTTGAATTTTGTGCAAAGTCAAAAGCAAAAAGTCCAGTGGGAAGAGATAAGCTGGGAAAAAATCTTGCTTTCTGCACAGCCCTATGTCCCATACCACAACCAACCCATCTTCTTAGCAGGACTATACACCCTTAAGCTCTTTTTCAAGCTATACAACTCCTTAGAGGTGGAGGGTGTAGAAAATCTTCCCCAGCAACCTTTTATAATCGCCCCCAATCATGCTAGCTATTTGGATGGCTTTGTTTTGGCAAGTGCCTTGCCCACCTCTGTAGCGGTCAATACCTACTTTTTGGGAGCGGAAGAGTACTTTAGGAATCCCATAACCTCCACTTTTGGTAAGCTCGCCCATGTGGTGCCTATAGATCTACAAAAAAAGGTAAAGGAATCTATGGAAAGGACCGCATGGCTTTTGAGAACGGGCAGAAATGTGGTGATCTTCCCCGAGGGTGCAAGGACGAGAGATGGAAACCTATTGCCCTTTAAAAAGGGGTTTGCTATACTTAGCCAAGTGCTTAAAGTTCCAGTAGTTCCCACCGCCATAATTGGTACCTATGCATCCATGTCCATAAGGGACAAATTTCCAAAGCCTAAAAGGATAAAGGTAATTTTTGGAAAACCCATCTACCCAGAGGGAAAGAACTTAGAAGAGATAGTTCAAGAGACAAGAAAGAGTATAGAAGAAATGCTTACCTAATCAAAGAGCCGACCTTTTCTCCCTTCACGGCCCTTAACAAATTTCCCGGCTTGTTTATGTTAAGTACTAAAATAGGAATTTTGTTCTCCATACACAGTGTAAGGGCAGTATGGTCCATAACCCTTATCCCTCGGTTTATAGTTTCCAAGTAGGATATCTCATCTATAAACTCCGCCTGTGGATTTTTTACTGGGTCGTCAGTGTATATGCCATCCACCTTTGTAGCCTTTATAAAAAGTTGGGCAGATATTTCCGCAGCCCTAAGGGCACCCGCAGTATCGGTGGAGAAAAAGGGATTTCCTGTGCCCGCAGCGAAGATCACCACCCTACCCTTTTCCAAATGCCTTATTGCCCTTCGCCTTATGTATGGTTCCGCCACTTGACGCATTTCTATAGCAGAGAGCACTCGGGTAGGAATTCCTCTCAGCTTTTCCAAGGCTGACTGGAGGGCTAATGCGTTTATTACCGTTGCCAACATACCCATATAGTCTCCCGTAGCTCTATCTATGCCTATTTCCAAGCCCGTGATACCTCTGAATATGTTTCCCCCACCAATAACCACAGCCAACTGTACACCTTCATCCACCAAGCTCTTTATCTCTGCGGTTATATACTCCAAAAAGTTTGGGTCGATGCCGTAACCCCGATCCCCTGCAAAGGCTTCCCCAGAGAGCTTTAAAAGGACCCGCTTATATTGGACTTCCATCAGGAGGAGCCCACTTCAAACCTGACAAACCTAACTACTTCAAAGTTTAGTCCGCTCTCAGATATATACTGCTTGACCGACTTCTTCTCATCCTTTATAAAGGGTTGTTCCAAAAGCACCTTCTCTTGGTAAAACTTCCTTAACTTACCCTCCACGATCTTGTCTATAATGTGCTCCGGCTTACCCTCCTGACGGGTTTGCTCTGCCAGTATTCTCTTTTCCCTCTCCAAAACCTCTGAAGGAATGGCTTCTATGCTGACGAACTCTGGCTTCATAGCTGCAATCTGAAGGATAATGTCTTGAGCTAGCCTGAGCACATCATCTGAGATCCTATCCGTTTTGTATTCCATCAAAACGCCCACCCTACCTATACCGTGCACATAGGTATGCACATAGCCCTCTGCGTCAAACCTTGCCCACCGGCTGAGCCTTATGTTCTCCCCGATCCGAGCTATAGCAGACTTAACAATATCTTCCACCTTCTGAGTGCTGTCTGCGTAATAAGGTTGCTGGGCGATATCCTCAAAACTACCAAACTTGTTGGCATTTTCTTTAAGGCTTGCAATGTGTTTTGCCAAGTTCAAAGAGAGTTCTACAAACTGTTCGTTCCTCGCCACAAAGTCCGTCTCGCAGTTCAGCTCCAATATAACGCCCACCTTTCTATCCTCGGAGACATAAGTCTGAACTATACCCTCTTTTGTTTCTCTGCCCGCTTTCTTTTCAGCCTTGGCAAGCCCCCTGATCCTTAGGATTTCCTTAGCCTTTTCTATGTCTCCCTGGGCTTCCTCCAAAGCCTTTTTACATTCCAACATACCAGCACCGGTCATTTCTCTAAGCTGTTTTATAAGCTCTGCGCTTATCATCTTGACCTCCTTGAAAGTATTATTTTATCACCACTTTAACGATCTTACCGTCCCACCTCTTTTGGGCCTTGTTTAAAGGCACCTCCTCCTCCCTAACTCTATCATAGAAAACGCTACCCTCTTGGGTTATCAACATAAGGTCTAAGGACTGCTCCTTCCCTAAGGGCAAAATATCCACAAGTCTCTCCCTGGTGAGAATAGATAAACCCTTGCTACCCCTTGATTTCCTCGGTACATACTCGGAAGCTATTTTTTGCACCGTTCCCTTTTCCGTTATTACCAACAGGAACTTTTCTTCTCTTAGAACCCTCATGCCCACCACTTTGTCCCCTTTGTCCAACTTTATGCCCACCACCCCTTTAGAGCCGATGGTGGCGGGTGAAATCTCTGCCACAGGGAACCTTAGGATTTTACCCATCTTGGTAAAGATCAGGATGTCCCCTTCCTCCGGAGACTGCAGTACCTTTACCACATCTCCCTGATCTTCTGTTAGCTTGATAATGTTAGTTCCTTGGGCTTTGTATTCAAAATCTACCAAGGGTATTTTTTTCACATAACCTTCTGATGTTGCCAGAAGCAGTCTGTCCGCTGCCTGAGACCTAACAAATGCACCTACAAGGCGTTCTTCGGGTTCCTTAAAGGATACCTTGCTCCCCTGGAGGGCTTGAAGCCCAGCCACCCAATAGACCCTTCCCCTGTTTGAAACCATAAACAACCCATCATCAAAGGGCACATCCAGAATATTGACCACTTCTCCCTCTTCTATCTCCGTTAAAGGCATAACCTTACCGTCAGAAAAAACAACAACCGTTATACTGCCCGTTTTTTGCTCAACCCCCACACCCTCCACAAAAGTTCTCCTAACCGCAGGAAAGCTCTCAGATAGATTGGACATTTCCTCTATAAAGACCTTGATCTTTTCCTCTTCGCTTTCCACCAACCTTGTGTAATACTCTATCTTCTCTAAAAGTTCTTTTTCTTCTTCCTCAAGTTTTTGCCTTTCCAAAGAAGTCAATCTTTGAAGCCTCAGGTCTAAAACTGCGTTCGCCTGGACTTCTGTCAAAGAGTACTTTTTAATGAGTTTTTCCCTTGCCTCCTGCGTATCCTTGGAGCTTTTGATGTCTTGGATCACCTGGTCCAAGTGGGCAAGGGCTATCAAAAGTCCCCTCACTATATGAAGCCTTTCCTCAGCCTTTTTGAGATAGTACTTGGACCTTCTGTGAATGACTTCCAAGCGATGGCGGAAGAATTCGTAGAGCAATGTCTTTATGCCCACCTGCTTTGGCTCTCCGTTTATTAGAACTACAAAGTTTATTGGGAAATTCTTCCGTAGTTGTGTGTACTTGTAAAGCTTTTCCAAAACCTTTGAACCATCCGCATCTCTCTTTAGCTCTACAACGATCCTTAGTCCTTCTTTGTCCGACTCGTCTCTTATGTCCGAAATCTCCTTCAGCTTTCCCTCCCGGGCGAGCTCCGCCATTCTTTTTATCAGTTCTGCCTTATTGACCTGATAGGGAATTTCTGTTATGACGATCTGCTCTCTGCCACTGGAGAGCTTTTCCACGTGCGCCTTTGCCCTTATTCTAACTTGACCCCTGCCCTTTTCATAGAACTCTATAAGCTCATCGTAATTTTCTACCACACCCCCTGTAGGAAAGTCCGGTCCTTTTATGTATTTCATTATCTCCTTTGTATCTATATCTGGATTTTTGGCGAGCTCTATCAGGGCAGTGCAGACTTCCTTCAGATTATGAGGAGGTATAGAGGTGGCAAGTCCTACCGCTATGCCCGATGCACCATTACACAAAAGGTTAGGAAACTTGGATGGAAGGACAGTAGGCTCAAGGGTAGAACCGTCGAAGTTGGGAACAAAATCTACTGTGTCCTTGTCTATGTCTTCCAACATAAGAACCGCATACTTAGAAAGCTTGGCTTCCGTGTATCTCATAGCGGCGGGAGGGTCTCCGTCTATAGAGCCAAAGTTCCCCTGCCCAACAATGAGCGGATAGTTCATTACAAAGTCCTGAGCCATTCTGACTAAGGTTTCATAAACTGCCTGATCCCCGTGAGGATGGAAATGTCCAAGAACTGCACCCACGATCCTTGCGCTTTTCACAAAGCCCTTGTCGGGCGTGAGCCCCATATCGTGCATAGCATAGAGTATCCTTCTCTGAACAGGCTTTAACCCATCCCTAACATCAGGAATAGCCCTCCCCACAATAACAGACATTGCGTAGTCTATGTAGGACTGCTTGACCTCTTCCTCTATGGGAATCTCTAGGATTTCCACAAATTATTATTATAGCCTAAGTACGTC
>JAEMPM010000104.1 GCA_022759285.1 Thermocrinis sp. | reverse complement strand
GCGGACTTGGACGCCCTATCCTGTGCCTACGGCGTACTCCTTCTTTATCAAGATGCATACCTTCTAAAGCCCTCTTTGCTTTCCAAAAAGGCGGGTGAGGTTTTTAAAAGGTTCAAAGAAAGATTCAGAATTTTAGAAGAACTTCCGCAGGAGTTTGACCTGGTTTTGGTGGATGCCCACCATGTGGAAGATTGCAAGTTTGAGGGAGTGAAGGAAATTTACATATTTGACCATCATCCAAAGGCACCCAGAGGGTTCAAGGGGAAGGTGGATGAGGTGGGTAGTGCAACCACCTTGGTGGTGGAGGAACTCCAAAGGTCAAACGTAGATATAACTCCGGAGGATGCAACCCTTTTGGCTTTGGGTATCTACGAAGACACTGGGAGTTTAACTTACGAAGGAACCACTGAACGGGACGCTCTTGCATTAGCCTGGCTTTTAAAAAAGGGTGCAAATCTAAGAACTATAAGAGAATTCCTCAGGGAGAGCTTAAGCAAGGAGGAGATAGACTTTTTGTCTAAAAGTTTGGTTGCCCTTGAAAAGCTGTTTATTGATGGCTCAAAGGTGGTGGTATTTGTGTTAAGGTCGGAGGAATACAACCCGGACTTTTTGCAAGTGGTGTATCGCCTGGAAGATGTTAAAGATGCGGACGCCTTTTTTGTGATCGTTTCCGTTGGCAGTAAAACCTACCTCTTTGGCAGAGGACTAAAGGGTCGCTTTGACACCTCAAAAATTTTGGAAGCCTTTGGTGGTGGGGGACACAGCTTTGCCAGCGCGGTGAAGTTGGAAAATGTGTCTGCAGAGAGGCTCAAAACCCTATTGGTGCAACTCCTTAAGGGAGAAAATCCAGCCATAAGGGTTAAGGATGTGATGAACTATCCACCCTTTGCCCTAAGGGAAGATATGACGGTGGAGGAAGCTTTGATTTCTCTTGCGGAGAGAAACTTTGCTGGTGCGCCCGTTTTGAACCAAGAGGGAAGGCTTGTAGGTGTAGTTTATAAAAAAGTCCTTCTAAAGGTTGCTAAGCTTTTTCCTTCAAAGCAGGTGAAGGACTTTATGCAGACGCAGTTTCATACCCTAAGCCCAGAGGATTTTGTTTGGGATGCGGAGGCTATTTTATCCACCTACGGGGAAAAGCTAATACCTGTGGTGGAAAATCAAAAGCTTGTGGGTGTGGTTACACGCTTGGACTTAATGCAAACCCTAATAAAGCAGACGGAGCCCTTAAAGCCCTCCCACCGTAAGGTCCATCTTCCCAAGGAAGTGGAGGAGTTGGCAAGGGTTGTGGGAAGAATCTGTCAGGAGCTTGGTTTTAAGGGTTACTTGGTGGGTGGTGTAGTAAGAGACATGCTTATGGGAAAGCGAATTTGGGATTTGGACTTTGTGGTGGAAGGTGACGGAATAAAAGTTGCAGAAAGGTTTGCCCAATTTTACGGTGTGAATATCCATCCCTTTCCAGAGTTTGGCACCGCACATTTAAAGGTGGGAGACTTTAAGATTGAGTTTGCCACCACCCGTAGGGAAACCTACCCTCATCCCGGTGCTTACCCAGTGGTAGAGCCCGCCTCTTTAAAGGAGGACCTCTTCAGAAGGGACTTTACTATCAACGCCATGGCAATATCGGTAATGGAGGAGGACTTTGGAACCCTCATAGACTACTTTGGAGGGCTCAAAGACCTAAAGGACAAGCTTATAAGAATACTCCATCCCCTCAGCTTTGTTGAGGACCCCGTCAGAATCCTCAGAGCCCTACGCTTTGCAGGTAGGTTTGACTTTAAGCTTTCCAAAAGCACAGAAAAGGCAATGCTAGGCGCTCTTTCTATGCATCTCTTAAAGCACGCATCAAAAGGCAGACTTCTAAAGGAGCTAACCTTAGCCTTCCGGGAGGAAAGAATCCTTGACATACTAAAGCTTTACAGACAGTACAAAGTTTTGGAGGAGCTAATAGATGGCTTTCAGTGGAGCCAAGATTTAGAACTAAAGCTGGAAAAGTTAAAGGAGGTTGTCTCTTGGCACAAAATCGAGTTTTCGGATAAAAAACTTGAATACGGCTGGTTTTATCTGGTGATTCTCTTGGAGAGGGTAAAGGGAGAGGAGTTTTTAAGAGACATGAGCGCACCCGCGTGGGTTAGAGAGCTATACCACACCTACAAAGAGCGGGCTAAAGAGGTGATAAGAAAACTCCACCAAGCTAAAAAGCCCTCGGAGGTTTACTTGACCCTGAAAGAGTTCAACGAACCCTTTTATTTGCTTTTGGCGATAGAGGAAAGCCTAAGACCAAAGATCGTCCTTCACATGGAAAAGCTCAGCAAGCTGAAGGTGGATGTCTCCAAATTTTCAGGTTTGAAAGGAAAAGAGCTCGGAAGGGCAATAGAGAACGAGAAACTAAGACTGATGGATGAAACCTTTACTCTAACCTAGCTTGCTTTATGTCTTTTCTAAACCAAATGCCACCCTTTATCTCAAAAAAACTGCGTTGAAGTTCTACAAGCTGTTTTATGCCACCCATAGCCAATGCGAACATCTTATCAAACTGCTCCTTTGTAAAGGTGTTTTCTTCCCCCATAGCCTGAATTTCGGATATCATGCCTTGACCTGTAGCAACCACGTTCATATCCACCTTGGCGGAGGAATCCTCTTCAAAGTTAAGGTCCAAAAGCACTTCATCCCCCACTATACCTACGCTAACTGCAGCTACAAAATCCTTTATGGGAGTGGAGTTTAAAATGCCTTCATTGTATAGCTTTATGACTGCGTCCGCTAGGGCTACAAAGGCGCCAGTTATGGACGCAGTGCGTGTGCCACCGTCCGCCTGTATAACATCGCAATCTATCCAAAAGGTCCTTTCACCCACCTTAGTAAGATCCAAGGCAGTGCGCATAGCCCTACCTATCATTCGTTGAATTTCGTGAGTTCTACCGCCAATCCTACCCGCAACTGATTCCCTTATATTTCTTGTTTGCCCCGCCCTTGGGAGCATGGAGTATTCGGCAGTGACCCAACCTTGACCCTTTCCCCTTAAAAAGGGCGGAACGCTATCTTGAACCGATACCGCGCATATCACTTTTGTGTTGCCAAACTCCACAAGGACGGAGCCCTCTGCGTACTTGAGGTAATCCCTTTCAATCTTTACAGGTCTGAGTTCGTTGGGTTTTCTGCCGTCCTTCCTCAAACCTTGGCTCCCATAGCTTTGGCTTTTTCAATTACCTCCTCTATGGTGCCCACCATGTAAAAGGCTTGCTCTGGCAGATGATCGTACTTACCTGTCAGTATTTCCTTAAAGCTCCTTATGTTATCCTCAAGCCTGACGTACTTTCCGGGCATACCGGTGAACTGCTCTGCCACGTGGAAGGGTTGAGCCAAGAACCTTTGGATTCTTCTTGCCCTGTTGACTATTGCCTTGTCCTCTTCGGAAAGCTCTTCCATTCCAAGGATGGCGATGATCTCTTGAAGTTCTTTGTACCTTTGGAGGATCCTCTTGACCTCCATAGCGGTTTCGTAGTGTTCCGTTCCCACAAACTCCGGTGCCAAATACTTGGAGGTAGATTCAAGCGGGTCCACCGCCGGATATATACCAAGCTCTGCTAGTCTTCTTGCAAGCACTGTGGTGGCATCAAGGTGGGCAAAGACCGAGTAAGGTGCAGGGTCTGTAATGTCGTCTGCAGGCACATACACCGCTTGAATGGATGTCAAGGAACCTTTCTTGGTGGAGGTTATTCTCTCTTGCACCTCTCCTACGTCCGTGTTGAGGGTGGGCTGATATCCAACTGCAGAGGGAAGCCTTCCAAGTAGTGTGGAAACCTCAGAACCAGCCTGCACAAACCTGAAGATGTTGTCTATAAAAACAAGAACGTCCTGGCCTTCCACATCCCTAAAGTATTCTGCCATGGTTATGCCCGTCTGGGCCACCCGGAACCTAACACCCGGAGGCTCGTTCATCTGACCATAGACCATAACCGTGTACGGAAGAACTCCTGAGTCCTTCATTTCGTGCCAAAGGTCGTTTCCTTCTCTTGTCCTTTCGCCCACGCCTATGACCACAGAGAAGCCTTTATGGAATTTGGCTATATTGTGGATCAACTCTTGCATAAGAACCGTTTTGCCAACTCCTGCACCACCAAAGAGACCAACCTTACCACCCTTCACATAGGGCTCTAGGAGGTCTATTACCTTTATACCCGTTTCCAAAATCTCCACCTTTGTGGATTGCTCTTCCAAGGGTGGAGGCTCTCTGAACATAGGCCAATACTCTTCTGCATTTACAGGCCCCGCTTCGTCTATGGGCTGTCCTACTACATTGAAGATCCTACCCAAGGTTGCCCTTCCCACTGGCACCTTTATAGGACCGCCTAAGTATTCTACCTCTTGCCCCCTCACCAAACCGTCGGTGGGACCCATAGCTATGGTTCTTACCCTATTTTCTCCTATGTGCTGGGCTACCTCAAAGTATAGTTCCTCTTGTGTCCAATTACCCCTATCATCAATAAAACGCCTTATAGTCTTTAGACCATGCCTAACCGGTGGCAGATTCTTCTCAGGAAATTCCACGTCCACAACTGCACCTATAACCTGAACGATTTTCCCCTTCATAATAGCCACTATTTTAACATATAATTAAAAAAGTGAAAGCTATAGAAGTCTCTTCCATCCTCAAGCTTTTGGAAGGCAAAGAGGACGGACAAAAGATAGAACAGGAGTTAAGAAGGATAGAGAAGCGGAAAGAAAAAGTTTATGTATCCAACTATACCCTTTTGGAATTGGCTTATCTTCTTGAGTTTGTCTATGGGCTAAGCAAGGAGAGGGTGGCAAAGGTGTTGAAAACTCTCTTAGAAGACCCTCTTTTTAAAGTGGAGGAGGAAGAGGTGTGGAAGGACGCCCTTAAGCTTTACTTGGAAGGCACTGAGCTGTTGTCTGCTCTTAGAGAGGTGCAATACAGGAGGGCGGATGTTGATGGAACGGTTGGTTAAGGTAAAATTCTGCGGTATCAAAAGGGAGGAGGATATAAAAAAGGCTTTGGAACTAAATGTGGATTACGTGGGTTTTATACTCTATCCAAAGAGCCCAAGGTTTGTAGGTTGGGAAAGGTTGGCAGAACTTTTGAAGTTAGCACAGGGAGTGAAAAGGGTAGGTGTTTTTGTCAATCCGACCCTTGAAGAGATAAATAGAGCTTTTGAGCTTGGCATAGATTTGGTGCAACTTCACGGAGAGGAGGATCTTGAATTTGCAAAAAAGGTAGGATTGGAGAGGGTTATAAAAGTCTTTAGGGTAAAAGACCAAATTCATGTGGAAGAAGCATGGAAGCAAGCTTACGCGATCCTCTTGGACACCTACTCAGACAAAGCTTACGGTGGGACCGGAGAGAGCTTTGATTGGAGCATAGCCCAAGCTCTAGTGGAACGAGGCTTTAAGGTTTTTCTCTCCGGAGGTTTGAACCCAGAGAATGTTTCCCTTGCGGTGCAAAAAGTAAAACCCTATGCGGTGGATGTATCCTCTGGCATAGAAAAGGAACCTGGTGTAAAGGACCATAAAAAAATGGAGGAGTTCATCCATGCAGTTGAAAACTCACCTAAAGATTGATCAAGAACTAAGTGGAACTCCCGTAGAAGTGGGAGAAGGTTATGCGGTGGTGGAGCTAAAGACAAAGGAAAACATGCGTGCCGATGAGAAAAACTTGGTACATGGAGGGTTTATCTTCAGCCTTGCGGACTACTGTGCCATGCTGACGGTCAATGAACCTACCGTTGTTTTAGCATCCGCCAAGGTGGATTTTAAAAAACCCGTTGTGGTAGGAGACACCCTCCGGGCAGAGGGCAGACTTCTAAGGGCAGAGGGTAAAAAGCGATGGGTAGAGGTAAAAGTTTATAGAAACCAAGATTTGGTCTTTTTGGGAGAGTTCTTGTGCGTGGTACCCGATAAACACGTTCTTGATGTTAGGTGAATTTTGTAATAGATTTAATACAAATCTAACTTAAGGAGATAATACAATGGTCAGAGCAGTGCTCTTTGGCTTGAGTGCTGTTGTCTTAGCCTTAGCCCAACCAAATCACCACGGGCATTGAACCTTGGCTCTTGGGAGAACTCACGAACTTATAAACCTGCTTGCCCTCCCGGGCTTTCTTTACTTCTTACCAAAAGAGTTTTATCTGTCCTTTAGCGTTGGCTACGTGCTAGGCACCTTCTTACTATCCCCAGATTTGGACCTAAAACATTCAAAGCCTTCCAAAAGATGGAAAGCACTAAAAATCCTCTGGCTTCCCTATCAGAAAAAATCCAAACACAGAGGCATTTCCCATATCCCCCTTTTGGGCACCTTCACAAGGCTTTTGTACATCTTCCTTATAATCACAGCCCTTTATTATCTGCTTTACTTTTTCCTTTCCTATTATTGGCAAGAGGGCACTCAAAAAATATCCCAATTCAATCCTCTTATTCTTGTGGAGGAGCTTGCATACAAAGAATGGACCTTTTACGCTATCTTAGGTCTAATAGCCTCTGAACTTACCCACATAACTCTTGACCTGCTTTGGAGCTTTTGGAAGAGAATAAAACCTTTTTGACCTCAGTTTATCATAGCGAACTCTTCCTTTATAGTTTTTCTCAGTTCTTCGTGAAGGATAAGCCAAAAGTGCCTTTTTAACTCCGGTGGGATGCTCTCTATCTGCTTTGCAAGGTAGAAACTAACCACAAGACGGAAATCCTTACTTTTTCCTCTCTCCAATCTGTAAAAGTCTATTGGTTTCATAAGTTTTAACTCGTGTCTTCTTTTTAAAGCCCGCTTTAGTGCCTTTTTGAGTATAGGCATAAACTTTCTATCGTACTGAAGCTCAAGCCTATCTGGGTAGTAAGGTTCAAAGAGCCTTATAGAAACCGGTCTAAAGAACACAAAAAACTTCATATAGTTTATAAAACACCAAAATTAAGCAGTTTCTGACAACTTTTTTCAATTCCACACGGTACATTAGGAACATAGACCACACGGAGCCGCTGTGCCGTGTGGTTGCCCTTTCAACTCCACACTGTACATTAGGAACATTTCCTTCCAATTACGGAGGTTCCTCCCGATTTTGCTTTCAACTCCACACGGTACATTAGGAACTTCTTT
>JAEMPM010000018.1 GCA_022759285.1 Thermocrinis sp. | reverse complement strand
CCCATCTTCGTTTATCCAGTGGGATTATACAGCCGTTATATTTCCACTTTTTTTCCGTTCTCCTGCCTTAAGCCAGTCCAAGCCTCCTTAGCACGGACAAAGGGTCTGAGAGGTTATCCTTCAGTTTAACGTCGTTGGCACTGTATCCAAAAGCCAAGCCCAGAAGTTGTGTGAAGTACGCAGCAGGCACATCTACATCTGGCACGCCCTTCATCATAAGCCTGTGTCTGTATATCTCCAGAGATGCGTGGCAGAGGGGGCATTCGGTGGCTATAATGTCTGCACCATTTCTCTTTGCGGTCTGCAGAATCATCATAACAAACTTCTCAGATACTTGCTCGTCAGACAGAAAGTGTGGTCCTCCACAGCACTGGGTATGCATAGGCTCAAACTCTACACTGGTAGCACCTGCAGCCTCCAAAAGGGCGTTCATGTAATAAGGATGTTCGTCGTCATCGGCAGTTTCCCTTTTCCTGGGCCTTGCCTTTTCATCTTGACCACCTGCGTGGGCATATGTCCTAGCATAGAAGTGAGGTCTTGTATAAAGACATCCGTAATAGTTGGCAACCTTTAACCCTCTGAGGGGTCTTTTGGTCTTTTCTTTTACCTTCTGGGGTCCTGCTTCGTGATAGAGCCACTCTAGGATGTGATAGGTCTCAGGAATTTTGTCCAAGGGAGCCACACCACCCTCTTTGAGAAGGGCATTGACCCTTTCAAAGATTTTGCTGTCCGTTTGTAAAAAGTACTCTGCCCTCTGCAGGGAGAAGAAACATCCGTTACAGGGTGTCACGATCACATCGTGCCCTCGCTTTCTTGCCAAAGACATATTCCGAGCGTTCAAAAGCAAGGTGCCCATAAAGGTCACATTCTTGGATTCCATAGCACCACAGCAGTTGTAATCTTCCAGATAATCCAACTCCAAACCTAACTCCTTTGCCACTATTCTGGCGGATACATCATAAGCTCTCGCAGCACCCTCTAAAGAACAACCTGGATAATAGGCAACCCTTTTACCAATAACACCCATCCTTATACCTCCTTAAGTTATTGCTCCTTCTTCTTGCATAACTTTTCTTAGAACTTGCTTGAATCTGTTCCAACTCTTGGTCTTTGGATGGAAGAGCATGTGCTTGGTCTTCAGGGCTAAAAAGCTAATGTTCATGGACTTTATGGGTTTCATTACCAACTGCTTTAGCCACTCGGGTGTTTCTCCGAGGAAAGGTATGGGCTTTCTCAGAATGGGGTCCTTTACCACATTATATCCCCGCTTTTCAATCCAACCAAAGAGCAGCTCTCCATCCTCTATCCTTCCATACTCAAGAACCGATTCAGTAAAGAATTTGTCAAACTTCTTGGAAGGATACTCGTCTATGAGACCCTTTTTTACCATAGTTCTGAGGATTACCTTTAGTACCTCTTCCACCAGGACACCCTTTGGACATCTGTGGGTGCATTTATGGCAGGACACGCATCTCCACATTACATCCGCACGTTTTTGAAGCTCATCAATAAGCCCAAGCATTGCCAAGTATATAAAGTACCTTGGGTTGAATCGCTCATCCCAATAGTTGTGCACCGGACAAGAAGCGGTACAGTATGAGCACTGATAGCATTGGGTTATGGTCTTTCCGTCTGGGGAGTTTATTATCTCCTTGGCAAAGTCCAGGTCATAATCGTTTATCACACGAGGAAGGATGATCAGGTTCCAGTCTCCTGATACATCCACCCCGTCAATAACTAACTTTTCCTTTCTTACAATTCTTTCTGGCTCTACTAAGCTTCTTTCGTGTATTGCCATGGCTAAACCTCCAATTTAATGTCTTGTGGTCTTTGAATACCTAAAAGTCTCCTTGCTATGACACCAGCTGGTGGGAAAAACCCCTTGGCGCTATGCATGGTGGATAGCATCATGTAATCCACATAAATGGCGTATATCATAGCAAGGAAGATATCTACAAAAAGATAGCCCTTTACCTTTACACCAAGATCAAGGAGCTTTTCTTGTACCTGTTTGTAGATCTGTTCAAACTCCTCATAAGTTTCTCCGTACATATGCCTCTTTGGAGGCTCTTCCTTGAGGAAGACCACTGCTCCGCTTTCGCTTTCGGGGTCCCATATCCAGCTGGTCCACAGCACATACTCTTCTGGAAACGTAAAGTGCAAAAGCTCAGCCGCCAAGTCCCTTGCTGCTTTTCTATCTACACCCTTTATGGACTTTACAAAATTCTCCACCCTTTCTTCCCAGCTTTTAGCCTTTCCATAAAGTAGATCGCTTATAGCCCTTTTTAGATTTTCCACGTCCGTCTCTTCTATGAGCCTCTGTCTCTTTCTCCTTACAGAGAATACCTTTTCCAAAATGCTGTCCAGATCTTCCTTGCTTAAAGACGCAAGGTTTTCCTTGCTCAAGCTCTTCTGGAAAAGGAGGGACTTGGCAAGGAGGTCCTTGTAAAACTCTTGGACGAACTCTTCACCCTCTCCGAGGATCTTTATGAGATAATCCCTAACCAAAAAGTCGTCTAAAACCGCCAGTTTCTTCATACCGTTACCTTTGCACCCACGAAGACTGCAGCTTCTGCACCTGCCGCTTCACCTTCGGAGAGGGAGGACTCTATGTCTATTGGTCCTTTGCAAGCCCCCGCTATGAATATACCGGGTTTGTTGGAGACGATGTTAGAACCAGATTCTTCGGATGGAATTAAGAACTTGCTGTTTGGGTCCTGGGCAAGTCCTAGTATTTTAGCTACCTTTTTTGTACCTGCGGATGGTTCCATACCAAGCACAAGGACCACCAAGTCCATAGGCACCTCGGCAGGTCTTTGGACGATAGTGTCTTCGTGCTTTACCCTCAGCCTACCGTCTGCAGGGCTGTAGGTTATCTCCGCTATCCTACCCCTTATGTACCTTACGCCATACTGCTCTTGGGGTGCCCAATAGAAGGGATACTCCCAAGTTCCGTAGGTTCTAACATCTATGTAATAACAGAAAACATCCACATCGGGATAGCGCTGTTTTATCTCCATAGCCTGCAGACCGGACAGAGCACAACCATATCTGCAGCAGTGCACATTTGTTACACCCAGTTGTCTGTCCCGAGAACCTACACAGAAAACAAAGGCTACCCTCTTGGGTAGTTGCCCGTTAGAAGGTCTGTAAAGCCTTCCTTCCTTGGAAAACATCTGTTCAAGCTCCAGGTTGGTGATAACGTCTGGATACAACCCATAACCTAGCTCTCCCTTTCTCCTTGGATCAAAGTGCTCAAAGCCCGTGGCAACCACTATAGCACCCACCTCGTGGGTTTCACCGTTTGAGAGGGTAACCTTGTAACTTCCGGGCTCCCCTTTACAGGCAACAAGTTCCGTCTTTAATTTAACCTGCACGTTGGGATTGCTTTCCACTTCCTTAATGTAAGGACCGAGCACCTGCTCCGGCTTTAACTTTCTTGGTATGAGGGTGTAATAGCTGTTCAGAACAGGGCTCCCACCTAACCTGTCTTCCTTTTCCACCAGGATAGTTGGGACGCCTAGCCTTCCAAGGATCCTTGCCGCTCCCAGACCGGCAGGCCCTCCACCAATTACCAGTACACTCTTTGCCATAACAAAACCTCCTGTAAAGTGTTTATTAAAGGGGCAAAAGCTCCCTCAAAAGCTTAAGACTCAAACAGCGGTATATCGGCAGTAGCAGATGCCCTAGGTTTTCCTGTGGAGGTTTTGCTGTAGGGTTCATAGAGGTCGTATTCCTTGAAGAATTCCATAAGCTCGTCATACTTGCCAGCCTTTTCAAGCTCGGAAATGTATTTAACAGCGTCTTCCCATTCCTTCTTGAGCTCTCTCCAGTTGGTGATACCCATCTTCTCAAGAAGTGGTTCATAGTGGGAGAAGTTCCAGTAGAGTTGAACAACCTTGAATGGGTGAGCTCCGCAGGCGAGTGCAGCAAACATCACATCGGGCATCACCGCCACAGGGTAATACATGCCGTGTGCCTTTCCGATCCACTGGCTCTTTTCAAGGGTGGTGGTGCATCCTGTGTCGTGGGTAATGATTACATCTGCCTTTACTTCCTCTGCGATCACTTTGAGCTTTCTTTGGATAGCCATAGACCTGGTGAATTCCCTTTCGGTTAGAATGTGCCTAAAGCCAAAGCCACAGCAGTCATACCATGTGGAGTAATCTACCACCTGGGCACCCAGCGCCTTTATAACTGCGGTGGATGCGGCAGGTCTTTGTCCGTTATAAACCTCTGGATCGTAGGGATAGTCGTCAGCGATCATCTTGTAGGTATGGCTGGCGTTGTGTATGGCAACCTTAACATTAGAGACATCTATTTTCTTTGCTTTGCCTTCCTTTTCGTAAAGCTCTTTGATCCTGTATCTCATGGCGTGGACCCACTCGGAGTAGTGAACTATCTCTTGGGGTATAACGATCCTTCCATCTTCTGTTAGCCTTCCAAGCTTTTTGAGAATGGGCTTTACCGCATCCCTGAGCTCTTTGTTCATTATGAGCTGTCTCCTAATTTCCTTGTAAGAGCCAAAGGATGTTCCGCAGTGAATTAATGGATAGTATCCAGTTTTCCAAGCCTGGTGCATGTTTCTGAGCCAAATTGTCGCCAAGGCTACGGGATTGGAAATTCCAAAACCATAGTAATTCCACGCAGTGCAGGAGGTTTGGTGCGGCTCGTTAAGGTAATCAAGACCAAACTTGTTCATAAACCAGAATATAGAGGCAGGATATCCAGGTATGTTTCCACACTGTCCGCAGGATTTGTGGTGCCAAAGCTTGTTGGTGGGGATCAGCTTTATCCTTCCAGTCCTTGTGTAGACGGGTATAGGCTGATACTCCTCTGTGATCCTGTGTATGAGGATCTCGCCCTTAGCCTCCAGTTCTTCCATCATCTCGAAGATATGGTCATAGTGAGCGTCATACTCCTTCACTGGGAAAGGTGGTTCTTCAGGGTATCTGAGAATACCTCCTGGGCTAACGTAGCCCCATTTAGACTCTAGCTCGGCGTGTGCCATACTGGTACCTCCCTAAGTTTTTTCTGACTTCAACCCCTTTTGTAAGCTCATTCTTCCCCCTCATAGAGCTTTTGATACCTCTCTTCGTTTTCCTCTACAATGTCCATTATGACGTTGTAGAGGTTTGGGTCCAACTTCTCTAACATCTCAAATATGCCTGTTTCTCTCCAGATGGTGTACAGCTCTATGATGGTTTCCAAGGATACTTCCCACGCGGTCTTTACAGACTTACCTATATCGAAGGGAATGGCAAGCCTTTTTGCCTTAAGGTCTTCCATGATGTCCGCCATCTTGGGACCCCAGTCAGGGAAGAGGTCAGGCTGTAGCATGTCGGCAGATAGCTGGTTTCCGGTGGTCATAACCTTTAGTAGAACCCTTCCGTAAGGTTTTAAAAGCTCCTTTGTTGCCTCAAAGGCGTTGCGAACAGCCACTTCTCTCATTATTGCCACAAGCCCGCCTGGATTATTCCCAAAAGGACACCTGATCCAACAGGTAAAACATTGGGAACACGCCCAGATGTATTCGTGCATCATATCATAAAGGACTTCCACATCATTCTCTAAGAACCTCTGGACAATCTCTCTGGGGGAGAAATCAAAGAACTTGTTGGATGGGCAAGACGCAGTACAAACACCGCAGTTGAGGCAGCCAAAGAGGTATTCCTTGAACCTAAAATCTGATTTTACCTCTTCCACAACCCTGACCTTCTCTTCCCAAGGGACCATCTTGGTTTTCTCGGAGATAGACAGGTTGTATCCATAATTGTGTTCATCCATTGTATTACCTCCTGCAATTAATAAGCATAAACATATAAGCTTTCTCAGAAAAAGCAATTAAATTCCTCTTATAAGTTATAAGCATACAAGGATAGTCCTATAGAGGTGGGAAAAAGGGGAGGAGTTAAAGGGTAATGACTGCATACTCACCACTCATTAGCTTGTTCAATAAGGTTGCACCACCTATAATACCGTCGCACAGTTCGGGGTTCACATCCTCTTTCTTATACTCCTCTGTAAGGTCCAAAGAAAGCACGCAAAGGTAGATCTTCACACCAGCATCCTTTGCCATCTTTATAAAGTCATAGACGGTTTGTTCTACACCAGGTCTTACCTTTACCTTTTTGGCGTTATCCCTCATTAGCAGAAATCCAGCCTCGGAAGTTATGACCATCTCCACCTCGTAGTCCATGCTGGCGGCGGCAGTTGCCAGGAAAAAAGGAACACTCGCTTGAGGGTTAATGAGCTCTCCAGTGGCTGGCTCTGCCCTAACAAAAAATGGTACGGTAAAGACGTAGAAAAGTACCTTTTCATAAGCCATTTGCTACCTCCTTACACAAATACTATCATTGGTTTTTCTGAGTCCAAAACGTAGTTAAAAAATGTGGCTGCACCAGCTGGTGGCTCAAGACCATCTATAAGGTCTTCGTACTTGTAGCCAAAGAGCTCCATGGTCATCTGGCAGGGTATGAGCTTTACATCTGCCTCCTTGCAGGCTTCTAAAAGCTCTGGAATATCTGCCACACCGTGCTCTTTTATGGTCTTTTTCATCATGTAAGTCATAAGGTCTGTCATACCCGGAATTATGCCCATTATTTGAGGAAGTCCGGGTAATACGGAGGATATGACGTCAGTTATAGAGTTTTGCATGGATGGGGGAAAGGTTATAGGCATGGCTGGGTTTCCGATGGGGGTAATCTTTAGCTGGTGCATTTTTTGCTTATGGATAATGTTTAGTCCATAAAAGGTGAAAAATATAGCGGTTTCCACTCCGAGGGAGGCGGCGGTGGAGGCAAGGATCAAAGGCGGATAGGCCATATCAAGGGTGCCTTTTGTGACTATTATGGCCAGTTTTTCAGACATAGTCCTCCCTCCTTATTTTTTCCTCACATAGAATATGATCTTGTTACCCTCCTCTACCACTTCCAAAAGCTGGTGCCCTGTTCTATTGCAGAAAGCGGGTATATCTGCCTTTGCACCGGGGTCCGTGGTTATTATTTCCAACACCTGCCCGGATTGAAGCTCCTCCAATGCCTTTTTGGTCTTTAGCACGGGAAGAGGACAGTTAAGTCCAGATGCATCCAAGGTTTTGTCTGGAGTTATTGTAGCCATATTTGCACCTCCTATAGAAAGTTTTTTGCAAGTATTATATGAGGCTGTTCTAAAAATACAAACCTATTGAAAAGTTCCGGAAAGTGATATGATTTTCTTTATGCAAAGCTTTCAGAGTTTGCTGGATACCCGTTGTGGGGCCAATGGAAGGAACCCTGAAGACGGGAAGGATTTTAGAATCCTTGCCATTGTCCAGCAGGTTCTGAAGGTAGCCCTCCTCTTCCCTGTTCTT
>JAEMPM010000172.1 GCA_022759285.1 Thermocrinis sp. | reverse complement strand
AGCCGCTACCGCGAGCACAAAAGCACCTAACTTTGCTTCATTGGAAAATCTCATACCACCATTATAGGAGTTTGTCAAGTTCTCCCAATATGACTTAAATCATGCCTTTAGTTTCTCCTTTCCCTTGCCTTCTTTTGAACTTAATCCCTTAACCTGCCCTTTACTTCCTTCTATCTTTGCCCTTTTCTTCTCTTGTCCTTGTGCTATCTTATTCCTGTGGGTTATATCACCTATAACATCAATGAACTAAATCCTGACCTTCTGGATGTCCTCTCGGATTGGGAAGGTGGCCGTGATGTGAGAAATTCCCATAATGCCGTTGAACTCGCTAAGTATTATGTCCTTTGGTATCTCAAAAAACTAAATTCCCTCCCTGTTTTCTCCTCCTCTTCTGGAAAGGCAATCGTAAGCATGCCAAAACTTCGTTATTTCCGTAGGAACCATTACGCTTGGCTAAAGTATTTGGAAATCCCAAGACTTAACTGGGTTCTTATCACTCTGACCCTAAGCAGGGATATATCCGTTCAGGATGCTTGGGCTTATATTGGGACTTGGCTCTCGGACTTCCTCCGCCGTTTCCGTGTCTATCTAAAAAAGAAATATGGAATAGAACAGTTCCTTTATTTTGCCGTTCCTGAGCCTCACCAAGATGATTATCCTCATATTCACCTTATCGTCTCCTTTCCCTTTGTCAAGGTTGAACAGATTTATAAATGGTGGAAGGATACAAGGACAGGAAAAAATCTCTCCGCCTTCCAAGGAGTGGATGTAAAATTCATAGGAAAGGACACAGAAAAGATAAAAGCTTACCTTCTGAAATATCTGGTAAAGTCCCACCATACCTATTGGGCTTTTTCCCTTTCCTCAGATGGAGAGGTTCGGGTTCGCCTTTCTACCCTTCTTATGTGGTATTTCAGGGTTCGCCTTTTCTTCATGTCAAGGCTTTTAAAGAGGGTTGTCTTTAAGGGTTCCCAAGCTTCCCTCTATGGTTTTATACCTATTTCTGTCCTTTACAGGGCTTATTACGAGCCTCTGGGCATAGCCTTTACAGAGTTCTACAGGTGCTTTTATAATTGCGGTTCCTTAGAGAAGGACGGATTACTCTTCTCCCTGTCCAGGGCTTTTAGGAATATGTATTCCTAAATCTTGGCATTAAGTTAAAAACACTTCCCATTTTAACCCTTTCCTTTTGCCTACTTTTTGCCTATCCCTCACCTATTCTTAAACTTAAAAAGCTTGCGTTTTCCTTTCCAGTTTTCCCATCACTTACATTGAATAATGAAATCCTTAAAAGGAGGGTGTGCTGTGGAAAACTTCGGTTCTCCTATCAAGCTTCAGGTTCTCCTCGTGGAGAAAAGGAGAACTTGGGAAAAGAATGGCCGTCAGGGTGCCATCTATCAGCTTTACGGTAGGCTAAGAAATGAAAAGCCAGAGTTCCCGCTTTACCTTGTGGTTTCCGCTCCTGCTAATCTCCCAATAGCCCCTGGTGTGGTTATTGATGTTCCCATCTCAGGTATTACAATCTCCTTAGGTGATACCTTCCCATCTGTGAGTGGATTTTCTACCTTTGAGGACTTTTCTTCTCCTGTTCCTGTGGTGGATGATAAAAAGGGGGCTAAGTAATGGATGATATAGTGGGTCAAATAGTTTCTGCTTTTTCTACAGCTTTCACTGGAACCGTGCCCTTCTTTACTGGCGTTTTCTTCTTTATCTGGGTGCTTACTATCCCTATATGGATTTTGAAAAAGCTATGAGGTGGAAACCATGGCAAAGAAAAAGCTTAAGGACTTCTTCAAATATTACTCTTCACCCTACGCCTTCCTTTCCCTCTTCAAAGACGATAAGGCTCATATCAAAAAAGTGGTTCTCGCCTTCCTGGATGAGGTGGAAAGGCTTCCGTTCCCTATAGATTGGTCTAAGGGTAAGGATGACGCTTCTTATTGGCATTCCGTTTATGATGTTGTCCTTAAACACTATGAAAGGCAATTAACCAATCAATTAAACCAATCAACCAATCAAACCCAAACCCAAAAACTCTTAAAGGAGGTTCCATCATGAGGAAACTTTTCAGCTTACTAACAGTTTCTGGCTTGGCTTTGCTTGTTTCTTCTAACTTTGCCCTTGCTGACGATATTCTTAGCGACGCAATAAATGCTGTAAATAATCTCGTATCTGGTATTCAGGGGCTCCTTTCTGCGGTTGCTTCAATTCTTATATTCTTCCTCACCTACAGGATAATAAAGAAAGCTCTAAACAGGGCATAATGCCACGCCTCCCTGTTCTCCTTTTTCTCTTGGTAGTTCTGGCGGGCTTACCGCCCGCCTTTGGAGATGACTTTTCAAGTGGAGATAGTTCTTCAATCTCTCCGTGTCAAGCCGTTTATAACTTGATAGATACTTTTCAGGGTGTTAAGAAAGGTCTTCTGAAGGTTTTCATAGGTTCCTCTTTTGCTTTTGGTCTTCTGGGGGGAGCTTATGCGGTTCTTAGGCTTAGGTTTGGTCCTTAGTTTTGTGTTTTTTTCTTTTACCCTTGCTCAGTCTCAGTGTGAGTGTGTGGATTATGTGAATGCTCTTAATCAGTTGAACCAAACTATACAGGATTTTAAGTCGGACTTTCTTAAGATGGTCTTGGGTCTTTCTACGGTTCTGGGAACCTTCTCAGCCATTCTGGTAGGTAAAGCCCTTAAGAGGTCTTCAAAATGAAGGTGGTTATTGCTTTTCTCCTTTTTCTCCTTTCTTCTTATTCAGGGTTTGCTTTAACTTGCCAATTTGAAGATACTTCTCAGGGTCGGGCTTGCGTTTGTAGTGAAGGGAATTCAGTCTTTATAGCTGATGACTCTTATTGCTCTTCTTCCTGTTCCTGTCCTTCCGTTTCCCAGGTTTTGGGAGACTTTATAAACTCTGCCAAAAATACTGACCTTTTCCTTTTCTTGTCCTCTTTCCGTTTGAATGTTTTGGATAATCCTCCGCCCCCTATTGAGGTGAATCTTCCTCCCTTTATCCATACTACTATTGATATAGCAAATCACCCTCTTATGCTTTTGCTTTTGGCTTCCCTTAAGACCGCTTGGATTATCTTTGCTACCATCCTTAGCTACTTTATCATCTTCCGTAGGTAGTTATGCGGTGGGTTCTTTTCCTTTTTCTTTTTGGTTTTGGCTTTTCAGCTTCCGTTGTCTATGATGCTAAGTTGCAAATGCCTAAATTGGATAATGACTCTGTCGTTCAGTATTTGAACTATCTTTATGAGAAATCCCTTGCCCTTTCTGACTCTCTGGAAATCCTGGAGAGGATGTGGGAAATGTCTAAAAATGTTGATGATGCTCAGCTTGAAAATTTTCGTGTGGAAAAACAAGCCTATCAGTCTGCTGTTTCTGAATTTGCCTCCGCTAAGGATGTTTATATTGACTTTATTCAGGATCCCGTTTCTTATTCTACCCTTCAGCCTGCTACGGATTTACAAACAGCTTTAAGGAATTTGGTTATTCGGCAATTAGAACTTAAGGAGAGTATTGAGACGGTTGTTCCTGCCTTGAAGGTTTTATATCCTGATCTCTTTTATACTTCTCAGGCGGTTAATAGCACAAGGATTTTTAATCGTCTCGTTTCTGGGTTTCTCTCTTCTGTTTCTGAGATTGCTAATCTTGGGTTTAATGTTTTGTTTAATCCTCTTCTTGAGTTCGGCTATGTTGATCTTTTGGAAGGCCAGCTCTCTTATCTCCGTTATCTTCTTTATCTTCAATGGAGGAGTGTCCAGTATTCTGACCTTTCTTTTGATGTTATAACTCCGGGTAGTTTTGACCCTTCCCTTTTGCCCGATATTTCTCAGCTTCCTCAGATTGGTAGTCCTTGCTATTCTTCGGTGTCTGTCCGTTCAGCTTGTTATGAGATTTGGGCGGTTTGTGATTCTGGTCGTGTGGTTGGCTATAATTATTCCCCTTTAATGGATTGGTCTCCTTATAGTTATGGGAACCCTCTTCCTATTCCTGAGGCTATTCTTATAACTGATGTACCTCGTGATCCTGTTTATCCCTGGGCTTGGGAATATGGTCCTGATGGTTTGGCTTGGACCTTGTATTCCTATTACTTTTACTATCTTGATGCTATGATACCTATTCCCATTAGGAAGGATAGTCCCGTTTCTTACTTTAATCCTTATCCTCTGGATGAGTATTTAACTGCCGTTCCCAAGTCCTATGCTTATAGTTCTCCCGGTTATTGGCATTATGTTTATGACCCTTGTATAGTTTGCACTTGCCAAATTAAGCCCGTTATTGCGGTTGATAACTGTTTTAATGCCCGTGCCGTTTCTGGTTTTTCCGGTTCTTGTTCTTGTCGTCGGGTTTGTAAGTTTGATGCTGATGATCCTGCTACCTATCCTCAGGAGATTACTCTTCCTGCTCCTTCCCCTTCTCCTCGCCCTTCTCCTTCTTTTTCTCCTTTTCCTCTTCCTCTGGGAGACCCAGTTCCTCAAGTTGAGGTGTCTCCTGAAGTTCTCCCTCAGTCTCTTTTGGATCCGGATACTTTAATCCAGCCTCTCCCTATACCTTCTCCTCAGCGTTTTACTGTTCGCCCTTCTATTTCTCCTGATGTTGAGTTTCCTCCTGGTGTTGAGTTTGAGTTTCCTCCTGACCCTGAGATTGATATTACGGTGGATTTCCCTCCTGAGGAGTTTATTCCTGCCATTAATTGGATTATTGCACAGGAGATTACTTCCGTTTCTACTTTAACTGATGCAATGGAACAGTTTCTCCCTAATCCTGATGAGAATTCTAATAGGAACTCTGAGGATACCCTTGATAATTGTAGGGAACAGGAACAAATGCTTTATGCTAATTTTGATGACCTTAGGAACCTAATCCTTTATTCTTTTGTTGGGCTTGCTTCTATTTTTGGTTTTATCTCTGCCCTTTTGGTGTCTATGTCAATCTTTGAACTTTGGAAAAATATCCCAATAAGGAGGGTTTAACCATGTGTGCTGTCTATTGTGCCTTTGTTTCTTTGCTTCAGGGCATTTTTTCCTTTGTCCTTTCCTTGCTTTCTGCTTTGTCTATCCCTATTTCTCCTCTGGCTTCCCTGACCATTGATAACTGGTTTTTGGCTAATTCAGGAATTCCTCAAGCCATAAGCATATTGGGAACTGCCCTAACTATTAGGTTTGTCCTTAACCTTATTCCCTTCTTCAGGGTTTAGGCTATGGCTATAGTGTTTATAACAGGTTCTCCGGGGGCGGGAAAATCCTATTATGCGGTTAAAAGAATTGTTGAGGACTTAAAGAAGGATACTAATCTTGTTGTTTCCAATATTGACGGCTTGGACAGGGTTAAGTTCTCCTTTTATCTTGGCAAAGAAGTTAATAACCTTTGGACTTTGGATGAGTTCCTTGCTACTGCCCTCTCCTTTTGCAATCTTCACTATGATGGCAATTACAGGAGTGCCTTTCTGACTATTCTCAATGTGGATTATTGGAAGAGGTTTATACTCCCTAAGCTCTTTGGGGAGCTGGGCTATAGAAAGGTTATCTTCTATCTGGATGAGTTCCAGTCTATTATTGATGAGGACACAGAATTAACCCAGCTTCAGAAATTTTTCTTTGACTATCACAGGCATTTAGGACTTGACTTTTTTATCATCACCCAAAGCATTCAGAGGATGAACAAAGCTATAAGAAACCTTGTTGAGATTGAGCTTCGCCTCGTAAGTCTTCGTATTTTTGGCATTTCCAATATGGCGGTTTTGAAGACCATAATCGGTGGTGTTCCCGTAAAGAAAACCATAATCAAGTATGACCCTGGAATCTTTGCCCTTTATCGTTCTGCACTTGTTGAACACATGAAAGGAGTTAAGGGTAAGCCTCCCGTTGTGCTTTTTGTTGCTGTTGCTGTTGCCCTCTTTTCTATTTTTCAGCTTGGTTCCTATGTTAAATCTCATGGTGGAATAGTTCCCAGACCTAAGGTTTCTCAGGCTCAGGGGAAAGAAGTAAGGAATGAAAAAAGCTTTTCTTTCTTTGGTTCTCCCTCTCCTTCTGGTTCCTTCAGTTCTTCTTCTGTTTCTGGTTCTTATCCCTCCTATTCCTATCCTTCCTCCTATCCTTTCGTTTCCTCTGGGGTTTCTTCTAAGGTTTCCTCTTCTCCTTCCTCCGGTTCTCCTCCCTCTCCTTCTTCTCCTCCTGTTGGGAGTTCCGTCGGTGGTTATGGCCATATTGTTATTGAGGTTGCCCGCCCGTCTGCCCGCTCGCCCGGTAGTTCTGGCTTAGAGTTGTCTTCAGGCCCTAAGATTGCTTGGTTGCCATGATTTTGACTGAGATAGAGAGGGTTTTACAGCTGATGCGTGAAAATCCAAGGGAGTATATGCGTTATGTAGCTCGGGAAGTTAATCCTGGGCTCAGTCCTCAGCATTATAGATTTTTTGCAAAGAAGACAGAAATCAGGCCTGAGAAAGTACAGCTGGAGTTGGAGCTTGTGGAGGGGGATAAGCTCTCTTCTCTGTTCAGGAGTGCTATGAGTTTCTGGAGTGTGCCCATCTCTGCGGGTTATGGAAGGCGTCTGAGGTTTATTGTGTGGGATAGAACTCACTATAAGGTTTTTGGCATTTTCGGACTTTGCGACCCACTCATTGGGCTAAGGGTAAGGGATACCTTCATTGGCTGGAGCAAAGAACAAAAGGAGGAGAGACTGTATAACATGATGACAGCTTACGTCCTGGGTGCTGTTCCGCCATACAACGAGCTTTTTGGGGCTAAGATGGTAGCATTGGCGGTGGGATGTAAAGAAGTATGCCAGGCATTTGAAGAAAAATACAAAGGCAAGAAAACCATATTAAAGGGAAGGGAACCACTTGCTAAGCTTGTGGCGGTGGATACCATGGCTTTTTTCGGCAAAAGTCTCATTTATGAAGGTCTCCCTGAGTGGAGGTTTCTGGGTTTTACGAAGGGAACTACGCATATACACTTAAGCCATGTTTGGGATAGCCTCCTGAGGATTGCTAAGGAGTTGGGGCTAAACAGTGTGGATAAATACAGCTTCGGGCAAGGTTCCAATTGGAAATTTAGGGTTTTAAGGGAACTTTTTTCCCGGCTTGGGCTTTCCGAGAGATATTTTAATGTAGGCTTGGCAAAGGGATATTACTTTAGACCACTGATTAAGGAATGGAAGGAGTTTTTAAATGGACAAACCGACCAGCTTACCTATGTAAATAAAACCTTTGAAGAATACGTGGAGCTTTGGAGGGCTAAATACTTGAAAAGGGGAATTAGGCGTTTTTCTCGTGCCAGCTGAAGCCTGCCCTTGCCCACCTATCCCTACAGCTGAAGCCTACCTATCCACACAGCTGGAGCCTACCCACCTGTCCCTACAGCTGGAGCCCAACCGTCTGCCTACCTATCCCTACAGCTGA
>JAEMPM010000043.1 GCA_022759285.1 Thermocrinis sp. | reverse complement strand
TTACCAAATTCTAAATACTTATGAAAGGTCTTTCAAGCTTTGAGTATGTATTAGAGGAGAGAATAGACCCAGCTACCGCTCTGGAACTTTTGGAAGAGGCAGATCTAGCGGTCTTGGGCTATTTGGCGGACCAAGTACGTAGGCGCTTTCACCCAGACAATGTTGTTACCTTTGTGATAGATAGAAATGTGAACTACACCAACATTTGCGTGGCAGGGTGTAAGTTCTGCGCCTTTCAGAGGAAACCAAGCTCACCGGAGGGTTATGTCCTAGACACGGAGGAGATCTTAAAGAAAGTGCAAGAGCTGGTAGATTGGGGTGGAACTACTCTACTTATGCAAGGAGGGCTAAATCCAGACCTTCCCCTTAAGTTTTACACGGACCTTTTGAGGGAAATAAAGAAGAACTTTCCTATGGTGCAAATCCACTCCTTTTCTGCACCGGAGATCGTCTATCTTGCTAAGATTGAAGGGCTTACCATAGAAGAGGTTATAAAAGCTCTGAAGGATGCTGGACTTGACTCCATTCCCGGCGGTGGTGCGGAAATTCTCTCCCAAGAGGTTAGGAGCTTTTTGAGTCCCGGCAAATGCACGGTGGAACAGTGGGAGGAGGTACACAGAACTGCTCACAAACTTGGACTAACTTCAACCGCTACAATGATGTTTGGACATATAGAAAAGCCAGAACACATTGTAGAACACTTAGAAAGGGTCAGGCGTATCCAAGATGAAACGGGTGGATTTACTGCCTTTATACCTTGGACCTTCAAAAAGGGTAACACCATGCTTGACCACATAGAAGAGGCTTCATCAGTTTATTATCTGAAGGTACTTGCCCTCTCGCGGATATACCTTGATAACTTCAAAAACATCCAGAGCAGTCATGTAACCCAAACCATGCAGATGGGTATTGTGGGACTCCACTTTGGTGCCAACGACCTTGGCAGTGTGATGATAGAGGAGAACGTGATCTCTTCTACCAACTACAAAGTTTCCATACCAAAGGTGGAGGATATGGTGTCTGCCATAAGGTCCGCTGGCTTTGTACCAGCCCAAAGGGACACCTACTACAACATCATAAAAGTCTTTTGAGCCTCAGCATAGCCCGGTGGATAAGCAAAGGGTCATAAATTCCAAAATCCTTTAAAAACCATCCATCACCGCCCGTTAGTATAACTTTAAAGTCCCTTTTGTAGTTTCTTCTCAGCTCTCTAAGCAGGCCATCCAAGTAGTAAAAGACCTCCTTCCTTAGTCCACCCAAAAGGGCAGATTTGGTGTTTTTGCCCAATGGCACATCCACGCTCTCTAAGGTAAAGAGAGGAATAAGCTCTGCCCTCTCGTACAAACATCTCAGCCTTGCCCCCAGGCCTAGGGTAATAAAGCCTCCTTCAAAAACGCCATCCACCAAGACATCCACCACCAGGGCAGTACCCGCACTTACCAGAAGGCAGGTATTTGCGTAAAACTCCAAGGCACCGTATAGATTCAAAAGCCTGTCTATACCTACCTTCTCCTTTCCCTCAAAGGCAGTTTTTATGGGAACATCCTCCGGTTTAAAGAAAAAGGCCTTAGCTATCTGGTTTTGAACGGAGGGCTTTACGCAGGATGCGAGAATATTTTCATACTGTCTTGTAAGCTCCCTAAGCTCTTGGTGAGGAAACTTACCGAGGTAGACCAGTTCCCTTCCATCAAAAACGCAGGCATCCACGCTTGTGTTTCCTACATCAATGGTTAGCCACTTCATTCCACAGCTCCAGCAAGATTTCGTTGATCAAAAGCCAACCCCTCTTGGAAAGCCTTACTCTATCACCTTCCTCCAAAAAGAACTCTCTTATATGGTCTGGAATATTTGGTAGCACCTCTTTGGGAACACCATCTCTTGTCCGCAGGGCTACGAAAAGATAGTCCTTTAAAAGCTCCTCTCCCTCAAGCATTTCCTCCATCTCTATAGGTTTTTCCCCCTGCAGGACTGCCATCCTGTATTTTTCCAAGTTTCGGTAGTTTCCAAACCTCTTTTTGTTTATAAAACTCCAAGCGGAAACGCCAATTCCCAGAAATTCTTTATGGCTCCAATACAGAAGGTTGTGGGCACAGCGATAGCCCTCCTTGGCAAAGTTGCTTATTTCATAGTGTTCAAAACCCATTGAACTTAACTCCTCCGAAAGAAACAAAAACATCTCCTCTATTTGCTCATCAGAAGGAAGCTTTAGCTTACCTTTTTGCCAAAGGTGTCCAAAGATGGTATCCTCGTAAGGTGTTAGCAGGTAGGCAGACAGGTGGGTTATAGGTAGGTCTTTTACAACCTTTAGCTCTTCCCTTAGGTCTTGGAGTGTCTGTTCCGGTAACCCGTAAATTAGGTCAATGTTCAGGTTTTCAAAACCTGCGGACTTTGCTTCAAGGATAGCCCTTACGCTTTCTTTGGGCGAATGCCATCTTCCCAAAAACCGCAGGTTTTTCTCCAAAAAGCTCTGAACTCCAAAGCTCAGTCTGTTTATTCCTAGTTCCAAAAGCTCTTCAAAGTCCTCCCTTTTATAGCTTTCTGGGTTACACTCCATGGTGATTTCTTTTACTCCTTTTGTGTCTAAGTCTTTGAAGAATTCTCTCCAAAGTTTGGTGGGATAAAGGGAAGGAGTGCCTCCGCCCAGGTATATAGTCTTTAGGTCAAAGGAAAGGTCTTTGTAAAGCTCCAACTCCTTCCTTAAGAGTTCCAAATATTCTTTAGAGGGTTCAGAGACAAAAGATACGAAGTCGCAGTAAGGACACTTATTGGAGCAGAATGGTATATGAACATAGAGTCCTTCAATCATTGGAGAACCTTATGGATTTTTGCCTAAGCTCCTTTGCTATGGAGAGGGCTGTACCTAACATCAGACCGAAGGTCAGTACGTTGGAACCACCGTAGCTAACAAAGGGCAGCGGAATTCCCACTACGGGCATAAAGCCCATAGTCATGGCAAAATTCACAAAAGCCTCAAAGATAAGAAAAGTGGAGAAAGTACCCAAGAACAACACTTCTTCTTTTATGTCCGCCCTTGGAATGTAGCTTAAAAGCCTCCAAGCCATCACAAAAAAGGCAGTGATCAGCAAAAAGCTCACAAGAAAGCCTGTCTCTTCTGCTATTACAGAAAATATAAAGTCTGTGTGCTTTTCCGGCAGGAAAAGTAGATGGGATTGGGTACCCTGTAGAAAGCCCTTTCCCCAAAAACCGCCCGAGCCAATGGCAATAACCGACTGAATAAGCTGATAACCACTGCCCATATAATCCTCATAAGGATCGAGAACTGCCAGTATTCTCTTTTTTTGGTAGTCCTTTAAAAAATGCCACAACAAAGGAGACAAAAGCAAAAGAAGGACAAAAAAGCCAATAAAGTATCTTAGCTTTAGCCCAAAGAAAAAGAGGGCAGAAAAGAGAATAAAAAAGTAAGTAATCGCAGTGCCAAGGTCTGGCTGCTTTAGCACCAAAGCGGAAGGGATCAAAAAGGCAAGAAGGAGAATAAAAAATTCCCTGCTTTTTAGGGAATTTATACGAGAGAGGGCATAGGTGCTTAAAAGCATGAGGGAATACTTCATAAACTCGGAGGGTTGCAGATGAATAGGTCCCAAATCTATCCACCTTTTGGCACCGTAGACAGTTTTTCCCACAAAGGGTACAAGGACAAGAAGAAACAGATTTAGCCCATAAACAACAGGTGCATACTCCAAAAGACTCCTAAAGTTAAACCTTGGAAGCAAAAGAATAATAAACCAGCCAAAAACTACGTAAAAAAGCTGTTTGAGAAACAACGGAGATATTTGCCCCGAGTAGGTGGCACTGTAAACACCCAAAAGTCCCACCCCAGAAATGAAAAGCATACAGAGGAGAATTATTGGATCTCTAGTACAGAATCTTTCCACAGTTTGGACACCTGACCTTTTCGCCCTTGATTAGTTTAGAGTATAGCATGGATGGGAGCTTGGTGCCGCAGCTTGAGCATGTGCCCATGATGTCTGCCTTTACGATAGGGGGAAAGCCTACAGCCTGTTTAAGCTTTTCATACTCTTGCACTAAATCTTGGCCGAGGCTTGCTCGGAGAAGTTCCAACTTTTCCATTTGCTGTTTTAACTCTCTTTCCACCTCTTCTCTTTCTTTGATCAATTCCTCTTTTTCTTCTTCCATTCTCTTTAGCTTTTTCTTTTTGTCTTTGCCCTGCAGACGATCCTCTATGGCTTTGCGTTTTTGTCTTAACTCCCTCAGGGTTTGCTCACCCTTTATTATGCAGTCTTCGTTCTTTGCCTTCTCCCTCAAGAGGGCTTTGTATTCCTCTACCTTTTTAACGAATTTCGCCTTCTCTTGACATCTCTTTAAATTTTCTTTGCACCTTCTGATCTTTTGGTCTTCCTCCCTTATGGCTTCAATGATCTGGTTCAACTCCGCTATTAGGATCGTCTGTTCTTCTAATATCTCGTTTATGCTTTGGTCCAACTCCTTTATTCTCTTTTTTAGCCTTTCAAGGTATCTTTCCCTTTTGAGGACTTCCTCTTCCTGCTCTTGGAGTCGAAGAAAGGCACTAAAGTCTTCTTCTTTCATGGGAGTACTTCCGCCAATACTCTGCTACAACGCTTGCAAACATCCCCTTCGAACTCTTCTTCCCTGTAGTAAAGCCAGCATCTTGGACACTTTTTGCCCTCCACTCGCTTGGCACCCACCCATAGATCTTGGAAGTTCTCGGAGGGCAGACGTTGACTTCCACCCTCTTTGAGGGATACCTTACTGACCGTAAAGAGATACTTTAGGTCCTCTTCATACTTTTTGAGGACCTTCAAGACCTCTTCGTTACCCCAGACATAAACTTCCGCCTCGTAGGGATGGTTGACTTCCTTTTCCTTCCTGCAGAGCTCCACCGCCGACATCACATCATCCCTTACCTTCAGTATGATCTCGTAATCCTTCAAAATCTCTTGATCCTTTAGCTCTTCCTTTGGTGTTGGAATAGTGTGCAAGAAGACGCTTTCTGGCAAGGATGGATCAATCTTTCTCAGATGTTCCCAAACTTCCTCCGCTGTAAAGCTCAAGAAGGGTGCAATCAAGAGGGTGATAGCCTTTGCCATTTCAAAGAGGACTGTTTGTGCAGACCTCCTCTCCCAAGAGTTGCTCGCATACACATAAAGCCTGTCCTTTAGCACATCCAAATAGAAGGCAGACAACTCCACTGCGCAGAAATTCCTAATCAGGTGCAAAACTCGGTGGAAGGTATAGTTCTCGTAAAAGTTCAAAGACTGCTCTATTATCCCCTGCAGGTAAGAGATTGCCCACCTATCCAAGTGATGAAGTTCTTTGAAGGGTACCGCCTTTGAAGGTTCAAAGTCGTAAAGGTTTCCGAGGAAGAACCGTAATGTGTTTCTTATTTTTTTGTAGTCCTCTGTTAGTCTTTGTAGGATACCCTTGCTGAGCCTTACGTCCTCGGAGTAATCTTCAGAAGCTACCCACAGCCTGAGTATATCTGCACCGTATTGCTCTATTACCTCCTGTGGTGCGATCACATTGCCCAAGGACTTTGACATTTTTCTGCCCTGCTCATCCACCGTAAAGCCATGGGTCAGAACACCTTTGTATGGTGCAGAGCCATAGGACGCACACGATTCCAAAAGGGAAGCCTGAAACCAGCCCCTGTGTTGGTCGGAGCCCTCCAGATATAGGTCTGCCTTTTCTATACCCCTTGTTCTCAGCACAAAGGCGTGAGAAGAACCAGAGTCAAACCAAACATCCAATATATCTTCCTCTTTTACAAACTCCTCTGAACCACACTTGGGACACTTATAGCCCTCAGGAAGGAGTTCCTTGGCACTGAGTTCAAACCAAATGTCTGCACCATCAGGATGGTTTTCCACCAACTGGGCAACCCTTTCAAAGACGTCCTCCTCAGACACTACATGCCCACAGTTTTTGCAATAAAAGACCGTAATGGGGACACCCCAATATCTTTGCCTTGATATGCACCAATCGGGCCTGTTTTCCACCATAGCCCTTATGCGGTTTGCTCCAGAGGGTGGAAACCATTGAACCTTGTCTATCTCCTTCAGGGCAAGCTCCCTTAGACTTTCGCCATTAACAGGAGCGGACATGGATATGAACCACTGAGGAGTAGCCCTAAAGATCACTGGGTTTTTACACCTCCAGCAGTGTGGATAAGAGTGGATGTATTTTTCTTCGTGCAGTAGCAGGTTTCTTGCCTTTAGGTCTTCTATGATAAGTGAGTTTGCGGAGAAGACTCTAACGCCGATTAAGAACTCCGGTGCGGGCGGAATAAATTTCCCTTCATCGTCTACAGGTGCAAAAGGCTCCAAACCATACCTTAGACCCACTATATAGTCCTCTCTACCGTGCCCCGGTGCCATATGTACCAAACCAGTGCCAGCAGTAAGTTCTACAAATTCAGAGGGATAAACCTTCCCAATTCTTTCCCCGTAAGGTGTGTAATATTCCAAACCTACAAGGTCTTTACCCAAAACCTCCTTAACCACCTCTCCCTCAAGATTTGTCTTTTTCTTTACTTCCTCAAGGAGTGCCTTGGCAAGGATGTAAGTTTCCTCTCCCACTTTATAGAAGACATACTCAAAGTCCTCTCCCACCATTACACCTAAGTTAGCGGGCAAAGTCCAAGGGGTGGTGGTCCATATAAGAAGGTAAGTGTTGTCTTGATCCTTGAGGGGAAATTTTACATATATGCTTGGGCTTTCCTTTTCGTAGTATTCTACCTCTGCCTCCGCCTCGGCGGTCTTATCATATATACACCAATAGACTGGCTTTTTGCTCTTTATCACCACACCCTTTTTAAAGAGTCTTCCCAGTTCCCTTATCTCCTGCGCTTGATATTTTGGATCCATGGTTATGTAGGGCCTTTCCCAATCTCCCAAGACACCCAGCCTTATAAACTCCTCCTTTTGGATTTCCACAAACCGGCTTGCATAATCCCTGCAGAGCTTTCTAAAGGCGGTCTTTGGCATATCCTCCTTTTTGAGCTTTTTTGCCTTTAGTTCCTTTTCTACTTGCTGTTCTATGGGCAAACCATGGCAGTCCCAACCGGGTACATAATCGACCCTGTAGCCCCTTAGGAGCTTATACTTTACGATGATATCCTTTAGGATTTTATTGAGGGCGTGTCCTATATGAATATGCCCGTTGGCATAGGGCGGTCCATCGTGCAACACAAAAAGCTCTGCATCCTTTCTTGCGGTTTGCACCTTTTGATAGAGTCCTTCCCACTTCTTTAAAATCTGTGGCTCCCTTTTGGGGAGGTCCGCTTTCATAGGAAAGTCAGTCTTTGGAAGGTTCAGAGTATCTTTATAGTCCATACAGATATTATAAAGATAAAGGAGGCAAAGCTCTCAAAAGGTTAGCTTTCAGAAGAAGATGTCAACTTTTCAGATTCATGATCGTATA
>JAEMPM010000091.1:4907-7465 GCA_022759285.1 Thermocrinis sp. | reverse complement strand
AATACCTCAACACTGTTTGGTAGATTTCTGACGTATGGAGATAGTACAAAAACCATAAATAGCATACCACCTACCCATAAAGTGGCTAAAATTATATGAATTGTTAAGACTAACTCTTTCATAGAATACTCCTTAAAATTAAAGACAATTTTATCTTAAAATTAAATTCAATGCAAGACAAAGTCTATTATTTAAAAACCTATCAAGAGGCATAGCTTTTAGAAAAATATTTCAGTTTTGATATTCCTAATTCACTACTTTAATTTGTAAAATTTTTGAACGATTTCATATTGCAAAAAGCCTTTTAGATGGGAGGATTTGAACCTGATATAAGGATTAAGGAGACTTGGGAGAGATACAGGAGAATAAGGCACAAGATAGAGCAGGTGTTTGCGGCACAAAACAAAAGATCGGTTCAAGCTTTAACTTGCTGAGGGTAGGTTGAAGGTTGCTTTTGGACAAAAAAGACAAAAATTAAAGAACTTAAAAATTCTAAAAGTTAATGGAGTTTATACGATAAAGTATAAAGGAAGGGAATAATTCCTTCCAATAATGCGAAAAAGTTTACATAAGGAGGCAGTGTATGAATATGCTTGTGATTTTGGGTACCAGACCCGAGGCTATAAAGCTTGCACCGGTGATTAATACGCTAAAAGAATGCGACTTCAACGTTAAAGTAGTTGCTACAGGACAACATTACGAGCTTGTCAAACATGTTCTTGAGTTTTTTCAGATAGAGGCGGATTTTCTTAATTGTATGAATCAGGACCTTCTGGAAAACACAGCATGTATAACAAAGTCTTTGAAAGAAGTCCTACAAGAGCATAGGCCAGATTGTGTGATAGTTCAAGGGGATACTCTCAGCTGTTATATGGGGGCATACGCAGCCTTTTTGAACAAAATTCCAGTTCTGCACGTTGAGGCAGGTCTAAGAAGCTATGATAAGTTTTCACCTTTTCCGGAGGAAATGTTTAGAAGACTTACAGATGAGTTATCTGATATGCTTTTTGCACCAACAAAAAGAGCAGTAGAGAATCTTCTAAAGGAAGGCTTTTTAAAGGATCGCGTAATGCTTACAGGTAATACAGTAGTAGATGCTATCTATATGGCAATCAAATACCTTGATAGAGAGAGTATAAAAAAGCAGTTGGAAGAGTTGATACAAAAAGATATATCTGTCTTTGACGGAATAGTTTTTATTACTTCCCACAGAAGGGAAAACATAGGAAAGCCTATGAAGAACATAAGAGATGCAATCAATGAGCTTGCTCAAAAATATCCGCACCTGCTTTTTGTATGGTCCTTACATAAAAACCCTTCCGTGAGAAAAAGCGTCCTTGAAGATTTCACTACACAGCCGGATAACTTAGCCATAGTGGAGCCCTTAACTTATCCGCAGACCGTCTATTTATTGGAGAGGTCATCAATAATTATTTCCGATTCAGGCGGAATTCAGGAAGAAGCTTGCACACTTAAAAAGCCCTTGCTAATTACCAGGAATGTTTCAGAAAGAATGGAGGTTGTAGATGTTGGTTTAGGAAAAGTGGTAGGCACTAATAAAGAAAACATAGTAAAGGAGTTTGAAAACATCTACAGAAATCTGGAATATTACCAAAAGCTTACTTTTGAAAATCCTTATGGAGATGGAAAGGCAAGCGAGAGGATAAAGAACTTCCTTCTCTGTGATGAAGTGAAAAAGTTTATGTTGAACTATGAAAGAAATTACAAGGAGAGTCTACATGAATGCGTTAAGGCTAATTCCATTAGTAATACTTACCAGTCTTAGTGCTTATGCCTATGATTTCAGGCTTGAAGCAGGTGGAAATTATGAATATCTTAGTCCGAATGCCGCTTACGGTAGCTGGAAAAGTGGTTTTCTAAGGCTTTATCACAAACCTTCCCAAGATTTTACCTACTTTTTAGAGAGTGATGTTTTTAGTAGAACGCACGAAGGCGATGCAATACTTGGTGCTTTGGGAGCTTATAAGGATTGGAGTCCATGGCTTTATACATACACCAGCTTCTCTGTCGGTAGTAGCAGCACCTACCTTCCCGAGTATAGGTTAGACCAAGAGTTTAATTTTAAGGTGGGAGAAAAGAGGAATATAGTTCCTTCCGTAGGCTTTACATACATAAAATATCACGATGTTCACAAGGATTACATAATCTATCCTGGAATCTCTTACTATGGAAAAGGTTTTGTGATAACTTACAAACACTTTATGAATAAGAGCGACCCGGGTAGTGTAAATTCTTCTTCAGACCTTATAAGTTTTGGCGTAGGACAAGAAGGAAAAAGTTGGACATATCTAAACATCTCTTACGGCAAACAGGCATACCTTGCCACTTACTTGGTAAACCCGCAAGAAGTTAGACAAGAAGCCTTATACATATCTCTTTTTCATAGACACTGGATAAAGGAAGATTTAGGTTTATTCGGGGGTTTAAGCTACTTGAAATTAAAAGAAGGGTATGAAAAGTATGGATTTCAAGCAGGAATATTCAAAGATTTTTGAAACAGAGAAACCAGCAGTTTATGCACGTTTTGGTAGAGTTTT
>JAEMPM010000091.1:0-4807 GCA_022759285.1 Thermocrinis sp. | reverse complement strand
TATTTCTAATAAGCAAACTCAACCCACTACCTAAGTATGTTTCTGCGTCGCTTATGTATATAGCATTTGTGTATTTTATATCTTCCTTCTATTTTGTGTTTTTTTTAAACAGTTTCCCTTATACAGAAAGAGACTTTGCTGTGTTTTATATCATTCAGCAAACTGGAATTTTCCTATTTACACCTATTTTGCTTGCTCTTTCTTTGTCAATATTTGCTTTTAGCTGGTTAAATCCTCTATTAAATGCAATTGCTATAACACTTACCCTTACGTATTCTTCAGTTTTTGGCGGTCTCAGGTATATAGTATTTGCTTATATTCTAAAGAATTTTTCCTACATACACATGCCCGCTATGTTCTTTCTTTTTGGCTCACTCCTTGACTTTATATACATAGTCTTCTTTTATTCCCTGTGTCTTTATGTGACCATAAGACTTTTCCAAAGAAAGCAGGAGGCTTTTTATCGATGGGGCTTTTAATATTCCTTCTAAAAGCATACATGGTGTTTTTAATGTTGGTTCTCCTACTTTACATCATAAGACACTATACTTTCACCTTAAACAGAGCTTTGGGTAAACAAAGGCTTTACTATCAGGATGTGTTGGATGAAGACCTACCCACAGCATCCGTCTTGGTTCCCATGCATAATGAAGAAAAGGTAGCAAGTCACATATTAAACCTTCTTGTTGCGTCAGATTATCCAAAAGAAAAGTTGGAGATTATACCAATAAACGACCATTCAACAGATAGAACTAAAGAGATTATTGAAGAGTATGCTCAAAAATATCCTTTTATCAAACCTTTACACAGGTATGGAGACCTACCAAGAGGTAAGCAAAACAGTTTAAATGATGCTTTGAAAATAGCAAAAGGGGATATCATATTAGTTTATGACGCAGATTATCTGCCGCCCAAGGGACAAATTAGAACTTTAGCTATAGCCTTTAAAGACCCTAGGGTAGGTGCAGTTATGGGGAGGGTTGTGCCTGTAAACGTCGAAAAAAACTTGCTTACAAGACTATTTGATATAGAAAGGTCGGGTGGCTATCAAGTAGACCAAGAGGCAAGGTATAATCTAAACTTAATGCCTCAATATGGAGGCACTGTAGGCGGTTTTAGAAAAGATTTAGTGATAAGATTAGGAGGGTTTGACGCAAGAATTCTAGCTGAAGATACAGAATTAACCTATAAACTTTATCTAAATGGCTACAAGGTTGCTTATGCGAATAGTGCAGAGTGTTATGAGGAAGCACCAGAAGATTGGAACGTAAGAGCTCGGCAGCTGAGAAGATGGTCAAGGGGGCATAATCAGGTAATGTTTAAGTATTTTATCCCTACCATCCTTTCCAAGAACCTTAATCTTTGGCAAAAAATAGATGGCTTGCTGCTTCTTGCTGTATATATGCAACCTTTTTTGATCTTTCTGGGTTTGATAGATTCTTTTCTGCTCTTTTTCTTAGGAGAGATGGAAATTACAAGTTCTTATCTTTTTCTACTTTTTATATTCGCACATAACTCTTTTGGAAACTTTGCCCCCTTCTTTGAGATAGGTACTGCTTTAGTGCTTGATGGTGCAAAGCAAAAGATTTTTCTTTTACCCTTGATATTTTTCGAGTTCATCTTTAACATTATATATACATCTTTAGGATTTTTTGATGCAGTGATGGACTTTATTACTAAAAGAACTATAATTTGGCAAAAAACCGAGAGGTTCAGAAATGCTTGAAATCATTCTGCTAGTAACCTTATTTTCTATTCTTTTACTTTTACTATTTGTTCCTTCTCTTATTGAGCTTTTTCTAAAAAGAGACGCAAAGCCTATACCTATAGACTCTGAGCGTAAGAAAGAACCCGATTATTTTGGAAAAAGTTTTATAAATCTTCTTACCACTGCTTTAAAGGACTTAAAAATCCAAGAAGTAGAGAAACTTAATCCAGTCTACTTAAAGCTCAAATTAAACAAAGAAGAATGGGTAGGTTTTTTAAACGATGAAAAACTATCAGAAGACACAATGGATGTTCCTGTAGTTTTCACTAAAGATACTGTTTTTTCGCAAAACCATAAATTCAAAAAGGAATTAGGTGTACTTGGAAACGCTGTATTCAAAAACACATGTTTTGCAAGAAGTTTGTATGTGAAGGAGGACTGCGTTATAGAGGCACCTGTTCGTATTGCAAGATGGGTACATGTAGAAGGAAATCTTCTTATAAACTCTAACGCAGACTTAGGCATAAGTGTTTATGCCCGTGAAATAAAGATAAGAAGCCAAACAACCTTTAAAAGAGCGTATGCTAAAAAAATAGATACATCAGATGATCCTCTCATTGATAAAAAAAATGTAGAAAGGGTTATGAATTTACAAGGGAATTTGGGTATAGCAGGTAATATAAGTATAGGCGGAAAAGAAAGACCTGTTTTTGTGGATGGAGATATTTTCTGCGATAGTGATGTGCAAATAGAAGGAAATGTATGGATAAAGGGAAATGTGTTTAGTCAAAAGAGCATAACTCTTAAAAATGGAGTGGTAGTAGGTAAAGAAGGTAAGGTGAAATCGGTAGTAGCAAGAGATAAGATACTTATCGAAGGACCTTTTAAGATTTATGGATATATACATAGTGAAAAACAGGTAGAGGTAAATCCGTGAGAAGGATATTTATTCTTTTTATTATACTCATTCTTTTGTTTATTATGTCGAAAACACTCCTATCTGTTTATTCTCTGGAGCGGGATAAAAATATAGAGGTGCTGGTAGTTTACGGGAAAAAGAGTTATCAAGTAGATGCTTTTAAAAGCGTGCTTGAAGAAGAGGGAATACCCTATAGGCTTGTAGATATAGGAACTCTTTTATCAGTAAACCCTAAAGAGTTAGCAAAACATAAACCTGCGATTATCATTCCAGATGGAACCTTGCAACACATACATCCAAATGCAATGGAATGGTTTAAAGATTATCTTTCATATGGAGGAAGCTTGCTAATTTCTCAAGATGCGGGTATAAAAAACTACGCGGGTGCATATTTAAAGTCTGCCATTTTTAGCCCCCTGCTTGGCATAAACTACATTCTCTATGATAAATTAAGAGCGGACAGTTTTTCAGAAGGATATGTAAAAATAGTAGATGGAGATCTTGAGATAACTCCGGGAAAAATAGATAAACAACAAAGGCTTATAGCGGGATATATGAGAGAACTGACTTACTCTTACGCCAAGACAGAAAACAACGGATTTGACGGAAAAACTCTCGCATTTGTAGTAGACAAAAAAGATAACAACGAATACAAAGCATTAGTGTGGAAAAAATACAAGGAAGGATACATCTTTTACTCTTCCTTACCTCTTGGGTATCTTAAAGCTTACTCAGATGATATGGTTTTAAGATCCGTCTTAAGATACTTTCTGTTTAAACTAGTGAAAATTCCTCACCTTATGAATACTCCAAAGGGTAAAGGAGGACTTGTTATAAACTGGCACATAGATGCTAACCCTGACTGGAAATATATCCCTATGATGTTAGAAAAGGGTTATATTAGAAAGGGTATTGAATATTCCTTCCATATCACCGCTGGTGACTTCAGGGATAAACCGGGAGATAACCTTGGTTTTGACGCTTGCGGTAAAGGTAGAAAGTATGTGGAGATGATTATGCCTTATGGTACTATAGGTTCCCATGGTGGATGGGCTCACAATTGGTTTTCTAATGGAATACTTGAAGGAAGAATTTCCAAAAAGGACATCTACAAGTATATAGAAAAGAATAACAAGTGCCTTGAGTCTATAACAGGCTACAAGATAAGAGAGTACTCTGCACCCGCCGGTGTTCATCCCCAACCTGAAACTACTAAAATCCTCGAAAAACTTGGTGTCGTTGCTTATTACTATATGGGAGATAGTGGCTCATCTCCTAACAGAACTTTTATAGATGGTAAAATGGTTTCTTCTAAAGTTATAGCCTTTCCTATAACTCCTTATGGAATAACTACATCTCTTTACGAAATGTATAAAAGTGGTGTAAATGAAGAAGAGGTTTATAAATTTTTAGTATCTCTTACAGACTTCTGTATAAAAACTAGACAAATTAGACTTTTTTATTTGCATTCTTACAACATTCCTTTATATCCTAACGCTATTCTCAGGGCTATAGATTACTGGGAAAGTAAAGAGAAAGATGGTCTATTAGAAGTACACTCTATGGGCTACTTTGCAGACTTTCTTTCGAGATTTTTAAAAACTGAATATAGTTTTAGGAAAAATGACGATAAATTAGTTGTTAAGCTCGAAAATCCAGAAGGGTTGAAAGACATAGGAATTGCTATTCCAAATTATTATGGGAAAGTTTTAAGTTTTCCAAAGGAAGTAGCCTTTCTCGACCAGGACGAACACTTCTACCACTTTTATATTAAGGAGAATACCCAAAAGCTGGAGCTTACTTTTAAATTCTATTAATTATAATGTGGAAGCTACTATCGAAGTTTTCTTTTTCACATCCTGTCCTGAGCCTGTTCTAAAAATCAAAAAACTTCTTTAAAGTTTTGTTTAAAGAGTAAAAGGAGAAAGCTAAAAGAATGAAAAAGGCTTTAAAACAACCTCATTGAGGAAATGATGCTTAGTAATGCTTCTTCTATTAATCATCCTGAAGCTTGGAGAATCTTATGTCTTTTAAATTTCTTAACCAACATTAAATCATTAAACAATGAAAAATTTAAATTTATAGCTCAAGTTTTGTGAGGTATGGTTAGCATTTGTCTTGTTTTTGTTACTTTTTATTTCGCTTATGATGTTTTGCATACAAAAGCTATTGAAATGATT
>JAEMPM010000079.1 GCA_022759285.1 Thermocrinis sp. | reverse complement strand
ATTGTCCATGTGAATGTTCCATAGGTTGTTCAGGGTTATTCCAGTTGCCAAACACACAATGGCGTGCAAGGTGCCACCATGGGCTACTACGCATACCTTTTGATGTGGTAGTTTCTTTAAGTCCTCCAAAAAACTGCTTACCCTCTTTTCAAACTCCCCCATATCCTCCTGGGTAGGTAAAGGGTGGCTAACTGGATCCCTCAACCAGTTGGTAAAGGTTTCCCTGTACTCTTCTAGTAAACTCCAAAAGTGTTTGCCTTCAAAGTCTCCAAAGGACAACTCCATAATCCTTTCATCTACCTGTAGGGGAACTTCCAAAACATCGCTTATTGTCTGGGCGGTTTTGTATGCCCTCCTTTGTGGTGATGTGATCACAAGCTCTATGCCTTTGTCTTTAAGTGCTTCTGCGCAAAGGCGCGCTTGAACAAAGCCTAAGGGGGTTAGATCGCTGTCAAGCCTTCCCTGAAAAATTCCCTTTTCGTTGAATTCGCTTTGGGCATGCCTTACGAGAAAGATGAGCTTTTTCATTCTGGAAAGCCCCCGCACCCGGGACGGCGGGCTTACCGTTGCTCCCTTTCGGGCCTGGCGGGGTTCACCCTGTCCCGTTGCGAGGGTAGTATAATTATAAATCCATGAAGTTCTACATTACAACTCCAATATACTATGTGAATGATTTACCCCATGTAGGGCACGCATACACCAACATCTCTGCAGACACTTTGGCACGCTTTTACAGGCTCAGGGGATACAGGGTCTTTTTCCTTACGGGCACAGACGAGCATGGACTAAAGATCCAGCGTTCTGCAGAAGAGCGGGGCATATCTCCACAGGAGCTTGTGGATCAAAACTCGGAAAATTTCAAAAAGCTCTGGGAGTTTTTGGGCATAAGTTACGATCACTTTATAAGAACCACCGACGAAGAGCACAAAAAGCTCGTTCAGGAGGTTTTCACAAAGTGCTACGAAAAGGGAGACATATACCTTGGAGAATACGAAGGTTGGTACTGTGTGGGTTGCGAGGAGTTCAAACCCGAAAGCGAATTAGTTGAGGGAAACAAGTGTCCCATCCATCTCAAACCTTGCGAATATATAAAGGAACCCTCTTACTTTTTCAGACTCAGCAAATATCAAAGTGCCATAGAAGAGCTCATTGAGAACAATCCCACCTTTGTCCTACCCTCCTACAGAAAGAACGAAGTTCTATCTTTTGTAAAACAGGGTCTGAAGGACCTTTCCATAACAAGACCCCGTCATAGGGTTCAGTGGGGCATACCGGTGCCCTTTGATCCAGACCACACCATCTATGTGTGGTTTGATGCCCTCTTTAACTATCTTTCTGCGGTTTATGACAAGATGGAGTTTTGGCCTCCTGACCTGCACTTGGTGGGAAAGGACATTCTCAGGTTCCATGCCATTTATTGGCCCGCCTTTTTGATGTCTTTGGATTATGCGCTGCCCAGAAGCATTTTTGCACACGGCTGGTGGAAAGTGGAAGGGCAGAAGATGTCCAAGTCTTTGGGAAATGTAATAAGTCCTTACGAGCTTGTGAAGGAGTATGGACTCGATGAGATAAGATATTTTCTCCTCAGGGAGGTTCCCTTTGGACAGGATGGTGATATATCCAAGTCTGCACTAAGGAACCGCATCGTGGGAGAGCTTTCCAACGAGATAGGAAACCTCTTTAGCCGGGTCCTTGCCATGGACCTAAAATACTTGGGAGGTAGAGTAGAAGGAGACAAAGATCAAGAGTACATCAACTTTTGTGCGGAGGTTATAGAGAACTACGAAAAGTTTATGAGGGAGGTGGATTTCTACCATGCTTTGGAGGAGGTTTTTAGGCTTTCTTCCTTCTTGAACAAGTATGTGGATCGTAAGGCACCTTGGAGCTTGGAAGGAAAGGAACTGACAGACGTGCTGTACACCCTAACGGACGGGCTCTTTGTAATCGCTTATCTTCTCCATCCCTTTATGCCCTTCAAAACAAAGCTCGTTTTTGAAAATATGCACATTGAAGTGCTACCTAAGGAGATCAAACCCTACACCTTTAGCTCTTATTCTGTAAAGGAAAAGCTTATATTATTCCCTAAGCGTACATGAAGGTTTTGGTTGTAGGCAGTGGCATCATTGGACTAAGCACAGCCTTATACCTTGCTCTGGAGGGTTTTGAAGTTAAGGTGATCACAAGAAACCCAGAGGAAGCTGCCTCTTGGGTGGCGGGTGGCATGCTAGCACCCTTTTCAGAGGGCTTGGAGGGAGAGTTCTTTGAGTTTTCTTACAAAAGCTTAAAAATGTATCCGGACTATGTTAAGCTTGTGGAGGATGTTTCCAGGCTTAAGGTTGACTTTTGGACTGATGGCATATACAGGCTAGTTCTTGAGGGAGAGGAGGAGCTTGTAAAGAAAGCAGAGGATTACAAAAGCAAAGGCTACAAAGTAGAGTTTTTGGAAAGACCGCCGTACCTTTCCCAAAGGGTTTCCCTTTTGGTGTATTACTTGGAAGAGGGATGGGTGGATGTGGAAAATTTGATGGATGCCCTTTTGAGGGCTATGGAGCTTTTGGGCGTACCCATAGAAATCGACGAGGTGGTTGAGGTTGAACAAAGGGGAAATAGAGCGGAAGCTTTAAAAGGTCTTAAGAAAACCTACACTGCAGACTATTACATCTTTTGCACAGGAGCGTGGGCTAAGGAATTCTTTGATGTGCCTGTTTATCCCATAAAGGGACAAGCCCTAAAGGTAAAAGCCAAGCCTTTTGAGGTGGTTCATTACTCTACCATTTCTTACCTGATCCCAAGGAAAAGGTACATGTACATAGGTGCTACCTCTGAGGATGTGGGCTTTTTGGGTGGAAACACAGTAGAGGGTTTGGCGAGCCTGTGCATAAACGCCACCAAAATAGCCCCATTTCTTGCAAAGGGGGAGATCTTATCCACTCTATACGGCTTTAGACCCGCAACTCCCGATGAAAAGCCAGTGTTTTTGTTAGGAGAGAACTATGCCTTGCTTTCGGGCCATTATAGAAACGGCATACTACTTGCTCCCTTCACCGCTCATCTGATGAAAAGTCTTTTGAAGGATAACGAAAAATCTATCTACTTTGAAAGTTTTTCTCCAAAAAGGTTTTAAATATTCTTAATGCAAATCATATACCTCCTGCCAGAAAGTCAGTTTAGCATAAACCCACCTTCTGGCAAGGCGATTTTCAGAAGAGAAGGGAAAACTCAAAAGCAAAGCCTTGAGCTTATCCCATCGCAGGAGATAGACCCAAACATTCCTTATCCCCTTTTGAACCCCCTTCAAACTCTTTTTTATCACACCTACGAAAGGGGCAATGCAATAGTTTCTGCACCTACCTCTGCGGGCAAGAGCTTGCTCTCTTATCTGTTTTTTAAAAAGTTCAAAGGAAGAAAGGCGTACACCGCGCCCACAAAGGCACTGGTCTATGAAAAGGCGGTGGAGTTAAGGAGGTTCTACAAGAAGGTGGATGTTAGGACAGGGGATCGGGTGGTGGAGAACTTCAAGGAAGTATCCGGTGAGCTGGTGGTATGCACCTACGAGAGTTTGGTTCAGGCCTTCAGGAACTCTGCCCGATGGGTAAAGGAGCTTTCTGCGGTGGTTGTGGATGAGGTGCATCAAATAAAAAAGCGTTGGGTGGTGGAAGAGCTTTTGGCATACTGCCTAAAGGAAGGCATTCCCATTCTTGGACTTTCTGCCACTATACCTGGTGTGGAGGAGTTCGCCCTCTGGACCTCTTCACAGCTTTTAATAAAAAGCCAGTGGAGACCGGTGCCCCTTGAGAGATTCTACCACTCCCTGCGGGAATTTATGGAAGTCTGCGAGGAAGACAAGGTAGCCTGCAAAATTTGGGATGCCCTCTGGAAGCTTAGCAAGCCCGACGAAAAGACCATACTCTTTGTACCCCAAAAGAGGCTAGGATGGAAGCTCTTGGAAATTGCTGCTAAGGAAAAGGTGGGTATTTTTAACCAAACACTGCCCTTTGAGGTAGAGGAAGAAAGACCTCCAGAGATTGCCTTTCACAATGCAGATGTGCCAAAGGAAGAGAGAGAAGCCATTGAAAGGGAATTCAGAGAAGGAAACCTCCGACTTCTCATAGCCACGCAGACCTTAGCCTATGGGGTAAATTTGCCCGCAGACAGGGTGCTCATAATGGTAAAGGTCTTTAAAAACAGAAAGTGGATGTGTATACCCGATGAACTGGACATTTTACAGATGGAGGGCAGGGCAGGAAGGTTAGGACTAAAAGAGAGGGGCTATTCTCATCTCATCATTCATGGAGGCACTTCAAGCCTTGTGGAAGACCTCATAGAAAGGACTTTCTCTCAGGGTTTTAAGACAGCCATTCAGGAGGAAAAAAACATAGATGTGCTAAGCTTTTTTGTCCTACTTGGTTATCTTTATGAAGGCTTCAACTATCAAAGGTTTTTGGAAAAGTTTTACTCCTTCAGTCAAGTGTCAAAAAGAACAGTAGAGAATGTGGAAAGATTTCTCAGGCAAAGGGCATACCTTGAGAGAAATTCCCTAACACCCAAAGGACTACTGTGTGTAAGAAGCGGGCTACCTCCCACCAAGCTGGAGGAGTTCTTACGTAGGCAATATCTCAGCCTTCCCACTTTGGCGGTTATCAGACCTTTACTTTACACCAAGCGCTTCGATACACTCTACGACTTTGTGAAAAAGGGAGAGAGCTTTAAGGAGGATGACCACTACGTTAGTGGCATGTTGGTAAGCTGCGGTCAGAATTGCTTTGATGACAACACCCATCAGTTTCTCTTTTATACGGAGGGGTTGACCTTTAAGTATCCCAACCTGCGCCATCCACCTGGGGAGTTTTCCTATCTTGGCACAGATGCATTGCACCTTCTAAAGCTTATGTGGGAACTCAGAAGGAACGGCTTTTTGCATGGGGATGACCAAAAACTTCTTTTGATTGCCCACTCGGTAAAGTTTGGGCTAAGCGAAAATTGGGCCAGTTTAGCCGGGGTGAAAGGCATAGGACATCTCAGGGCAAATTTACTAAAGCGCACACTACAACGGGAAGGATTGAAACCTCCCGCCCTATTTGAAGAAACAGTTCACCTTTTAGAGAAGCTAAAGCCCTTAAAAGAACTAATGGTGGAGATCCTTATAACAGAAAGAAAAGTAGAAAAACCAAAGGCACAAGAGGAGGTCAAAAAACTCTTTAAAATCCTTGAAAACAACGCAAAGGGCAGGCTTATAGACGACAGGATACTCTTAATGTACGGCTTTTTGCACTTTGGAGTGGATGTTCTGAGGATGAAGAAGGAGGAGATCATAAAGGAGCTTGGTTTATAATCTTTCTCAATGAGTATCCTTGTGCTTGTTAGTATGACACCTTTAGGCAAAGGTGAGAGTGTAAGCCAGTATGTGGCAAGGGTGGTGGATGTGGTGGACAAATCTGGGCTACCTTATGTGCTCACACCTATGGGCACCATCATTGAGGGGGAGAGCTGGGATGAGGTGATGGATGTTCTCAAAAAGGGTTTTGAAGAGCTAAAAAAGGACTGTCCAAGAATCTCCATAATTATGAAGATAGATTACAGAGAGGGCAAATCCAACAGGCTCGTATCTAAGGTCAAATCGGTGGAGGAGAAGCTGGGAAGGGAGATAAAGAAGTTGTGAGCATAGGAAAAGGAGTTAAAATCTTAAAGCCATGGGAAAACTTGCATACATCTTTCCCGGACAAGGTTCTCAGTATGTGGGCATGGGCTATGACTTTTACAAGGAATTTCCTACAGCTGCAGATATCTTTCACTCTGCGGAGAAGGCTCTAGGCTACGACCTTCCTAACCTTATATTTAAGGGACCGGAGGAAGAGCTAAACAAAACCATAAACACACAGCCTGCTATTCTTACCACCTCCATTGCCATATACAGGGTTATGAGGGAGTTAGGTTTTCCTGAGCCCGATGTGGTGGCGGGGCACTCCTTGGGTGAGTATTCCGCTTTGGTGGTGGCGGGTGGTGTGGAACTCTTTGAAGCAGTCCGTTTGGCATACATAAGGGGCAAGCTCATGCAGGAGGGTGTGCCCGAGGGAAAAGGTGCAATGGCAGCAATCCTAAAGCTACCGCCGGAGAAGGTAGAAAGTGCCTGCGAGCAGGCACGTCAGTTCGGTGTAGTAGAACCTGCCAATTACAATTCTCCTGAGCAAATAGTTATCTCCGGTGAAAAAACCGCAGTTGAAAAGGCTATGGAAATATGCAAGGAGATGGGGGGAAGGGCTATTCTCTTGAAGGTCTCCGTGCCCTCCCACTGTTCGTTAATGAAGGGTCCTGCCGATGCCTTTAGGCTAGAGCTTGCACAAACGCCCATAAAAAATCTTTCAATTCCACTGGTGCAAAACTATACTGCAAAGGAACATACAACGGCACATGAAGTTAGGGAGAACCTGTACCGTCAGCTCTTTTCTCCTGTTAAATGGTTTCAAAGCGTCCGATACATGGTAGAAGTATTGGGAGTGGATACTTTTGTGGAGATAGGTCCCAAAAATGTGCTTTCAAAGTTGGTCCAGCAGACCGTAAACGGAGTGAGGGTTTTTAACGTGGAAAAGGTGGAGGATTTGGAGAAAGTAAAAAAAGCCATATAAAAAATTAAACCGCAAAAGCCCGCAAGCATTAGCCATCCAGCTATAGACGCTTTCCTTTGTTTAGTATTTCTTCTATTACTTGTCTTGTTTTCATATTTCTAAGCGTATTAAAACTGCTTCACGTTCTAAACATCAACTACCTCAGTCTATGGATGCCAAAAGTTTACATCTTCCTATAGACTGTAGCTTTTTCAAGAAGTCTCAAATATGGGGGTAATTTCTCACCCGAGGTTTAAGGGGTGTTATAATAAAACAAAATGGTTAAATTCCTTGTTGAATTCTTTGGGGCGCTATCCCTTTTCCTCGCGGTAGCTCAACTATCAAGTAATAGGCTGAATCTTTCTATAAAGATCTATCAGCTTCAATCAGTGTTTCTCTCTACATCCATTTTATTTATTGGAATTGTATCTTCTGAATTCGAGCTTTATATCTCAGCCTTTTTAAACTTTCTAATTAAGGTGATTCTGATACCATTCTTTTTATTTAAAGTGGTTGAAAAAATTAAGCTTGATAGAGAGATTTCAATGTATCTAAACATTACAAACTCTTTGCTTTTTTCAATCTTAATAATAATTTTCGCGTTCTATATCTCAAATAGAATTAATATAACAGGTGAAGTTATAGCAAAACAAATTTTCCCGTTATCCTTAGGAATTATCTTTATTGGAATTTTTATGATGCTTTCAAGGAAAAAAGCCTTATCTCAGATTATTGGATTTTTGACAATGGAAAATGGTATACTGCTTGCTGGAACTTCCTTAACAAAGGGAATGCCTATGATAGTTGAAATTGGCGTATTTTTTGACGTTTTTGTTGGTGCTTTGATGGCTGGTGTGCTTGTATTTCAAATTAAAACTACTGTTGAAAGTATTGATACATCAAGACTAT
>JAEMPM010000005.1 GCA_022759285.1 Thermocrinis sp. | reverse complement strand
CCAATGAGGATTTTTAGAACAGCCTCAGACCTTAAGCGCTTATTCTTAATAACCTTTATCTTCCTGCTTGGGTGTGCTACCGCAACAAATTCAGGATTTACTCTCCTTCCGGAAAGCCAGGAAATTGAAATAGGTAAAAGTTACGTGCCAATATCCATAGAAGAGTTCGATGGTTTATATCCCGAAAAGGAGGTACAAAGTTACATAACTCAATTGGGCAACAGGATAACCAGGGTTACCTACAGAAACCTCCCTTACAAATTTTACCTTGTCAATTCAGAACAGGTAAACGCCTTTGCCCTTCCCGGAGGGCCAGTGTTTATAACGAGGGGACTGCTTTTGAAGCTTGAAAATGAAAGTCAATTGGTGGGAGTTTTAGCCCACGAGCTTGGACACATAAACGCAAGACACCATGCAAGGTTCTTAGAAAAAATGACAGCTCTCAACATACTTCTAAACATAGGGGCAATAATTGTGGCAGATAAACCTTACGGACAAGCCTTAATGCAGTTCGGTCAAATTGGTGGGCAACTTTTGGCACTAAAGTTCAGTAGGGATCAAGAGAGAGAAGCAGACAGGTTGGGTGTTGAATTCGCTGTCAAAAGTGGTTACGACCCAAACGGTCTTATCGAGGTATTTGAGATGTTCGAAAGACTCGAAAAGACAAGACCTCCCGAGTGGCTATCTACACACCCATTGCCCGAAACAAGAATTGCAGAAAACACACGGCTTATAAACAGTCTTTCCCTCTCTGGACCTTTGATAAAGGACAGCAAAGACTTCCAAACTGTTAGGGCACATGTTTTAAAAACGCAGCCTTCTTTTGAAGAGTTTTACACAGGTAAAAAACTCTACGAAGAGGGCAAAAGAACCTTGGCAAAGGAGCATTTTATCAGGGCTATAAACCTTTGGGATAAGAACTACATGGCTATGGTCTATTTAACCTTTATAAACTTGAATGAAGGAAATCTAAGCACCGCTTATAACCTTGCAACAAGAGCCTATCAGTTGATGCCCAATGTATTTTCTACCAACTACGCCCTTGGAATTGTACATTTTAGAAGGGGAGAGTATAGAGAATCTATAAATTTTCTTGAAACAGCTCGTCAACTGATTCCCAACTACCCGGACGTGTATTACTATTTGGGAAGGAATTGGGAAGCCTTAGGGAACAGGCAGAAGGCTATAGAAAACTATAAAGTAGCCATTGAACTGTCCGGAGGAAAAAGACCGTGGGAAAGGGATGCAAGGGAACGCTTGCAAAAACTTTGATGAAAAATCTAGATGAAAAAGAAAGAGAAAGGGTACAAGTTCTGTTTATAAGCGTGGACCCAAATAGAAATACCCTTCAGCAGTTGAAAAGCTATGTGACCTTTTCCTATCCAACGTTTGCGGGTCCGACGGGAAATCCCAAAATAAAGCTCCTATACTCACCTGTAAAGCTAGACCCTAAAAAAATGACGGAGGGCATCCAATATTTACTCAAGAGCTTTTAAAAGAAATTTTTGAAAGGAACGGTTTTGAACTTTCCAAAGAAAAGATTGAAAAGCTATCAATTTATCTAAAAGAACTGAGAAGATGGAACAGAGTGCATAATCTCACTGCCATAGAGGACACAAGGGAAATAGCCATAAGGCACTTTTTGGATTCCCTTACCCTTAGCCTTTGCTTTAAAGAAAAGAACGTGGACGTGGAAAAAAACACCTTCTGTGATGTAGGCAGTGGTGCTGGCTTTCCGGGTGCTGTGCTGAGCATATATTACGGTCCTGTTTTAAACATTACCCTTATAGAATCCGTTTCAAAGAAATGTGCCTTCCTTGAGTTTATAAAGGCTGAGCTAGATCTAAGCTACGAGGTTATCTGCAAGAGGGCAGAGCATATTAACCTTGAGTTTGATTACGCAGTATGCAGAGCGTTGGGAAAACTAAAAGATATAGAGCCAATCCTTTTGAAACTATCAAAAAAAGGTGCTTTTGTGATGAAAGGAAAAGAGTTACCAGAGGGCTATCAATTTTGCAAAGTAGACCTAAAGGATATAAAAGACAGCTACATTATCTTCATTCCAAAAACCAAATAGCCCGTATGGGCTACCATTATATCCTCTGGTCTTAATCTTTCATAAACGGGTTTGTATTTTCTGAGGAGAATTTCCATAACCTCCACACCAGCAAAAAGCCCATCCATTTCTTGCAAAAGGCGAGAAACTTGGTTTGTGGTGGGAAGTAAAAAACCGCACATTGCACTATTTTTCAAAGCACTGTGAACTTTTTTCAAATACAGCCAAGGTTCCCTTACATCCACAAAGCAGGCATCAAATTCTCTTCCCGAAAGGTCCGCATCCATAAAGTCCTGGTTTATAGCCTCCACATTTTTACAAAGTCCAAAGGTATCCCAGTTTTTTAGGGCATTTTTGTAAAACTCTTGAGATACCTCATAGGCAACCACCTTGCCGGCAAGCTCCGAAAGCACTGCCGTTAAGGCACCACTACCTATACCAAACTCCAAAACCGTTGAGCTTTTGTTGATCCCAAGTTTAAAGGCTATATAAAAAGCATCCTTCGGATATATGATTTGTGTCTTCCTCTTAAAGCCATAGAGTATTATGGCTTCCAAGTTGGGCTTTAGAAGATAGAAACCATTCACCAGCGTGCCAAACTCTTTCCCTATGACATCTTCAAACTTTAAGGTGCGTTTCTTGTAGTTTAGATTAAAGTCTTTGGTTATCCTCTTTAAAAACCTCTTATCCTCCACCTGTATGAGGACAAAGTCTCCTTCCTGTATAGGCATTACCTTTTTATTTTAAAAACCACAGGTATTATAAGAGAAGAACCCATAAGAAGATGTCAACTTTTGGCATTCATAGCCTGGGGTGGTTGATGGCTAGAATCTAAAGCAGTTCTGATACGCTTAGAAATATAAAGGCAAGAGAAGCTATAGATGGTTAACCTCCTTTATCGTCATTTATACGATCATGAACCTGAAAAATTGACGTTCCTAGATATCACCTTGCTTACTTACTTGTATACTTATGCAGTAAGCTACAGTTTCTACAGAAATATCAAAGTTCAGCTATGTGTTTGATTTCTCACTCAGCGTATAAGGGCTTGTATAATTATACCCTTATGGAAAGGGTGCTTATTTTCAACCCACAGGGAGACAGAGAGCCAAGCAAAAGAAGGCTAATCTTTGGCAATCCCACCAACATTATGGAACTTAACAATGTCAAATATCAGTGGGCTTTTGAGCTATACAAGACTATGGGCTTTACCAACTTTTGGATACCTGAAGAAATTCCGATGTTAGAAGATAAAAAGCAGTATGAAAGACTTTTGTCCGAGCACGAGCGGAGGGCTTATGAACTTGTTATCAGCTTTTTGATAGCCTTAGATTCCTATCAGGTTAATATGCTAAAGGAGTTTGCCCGGTATTTGACTGCACCAGAGCTCGTTATGGCGATTACCTCTCAGGAGTTTCAGGAGGCACTGCACTCGTATTCATACCAGTTCATCCTTGAGAGCGTCGTAGAGCCTACCAAGGCGGACGAAATCTACAACTATTGGAGGCAAGACCAAAAGCTTATGGAAAGAAACAGGGTAATAGCTGAAGTTTACAACGAGTTTATAAAAAATCCCACCGAGGAGAACTTTATAAAGGCTGTCTTTGGAAACTATGTCTTGGAGAGCCTATACTTTTACTCAGGCTTTGCCTTCTTTTACACCCTTGGCAGGCAAGGAAAGATGCTAAACACTGTTCAGCAAATCAAATACATAAACAGAGATGAGCTGACCCACGTAGTCCTCTTTAGGAACATAATAAACACTCTCAAAGAAGAACAGCCTGACCTATTTACGCCTGAACTTAATAAGTGGGTCTATGAGTTTTTCAAGTTTGCTTCTGAGAAGGAAATAGAATGGGGCAAGTATGTTACCAACAACCAAATCCTTGGGCTAAACGACAAGCTCATTGAAAGGTATATAAAGTACCTTACTAACCTCAGACTCACTCAAATAGGTTACGAACCCCTTTATCCGGAGGTTACAGAAAATCCCATGAAGTGGATAGACCAGTTCAGGACCATAAACGATACAAAAACAGACTTCTTCCAAGCAAAGCCTCAAACTTACGCCAAAAGAAGCGAACTAAAGTGGTAAAGCACTCTGCCAAGCTCATTGCCAGCTACTCCTACAGAGAGTTAAGATACACTCCAAAGTCTCGGAAAGCTCTTGGATGAGCCAAGGAAAGGAGAAACAAGGCAGGAAGTAAAAGATATTCTTGAGAAGGGAAAGGTTTTACTCTATTCTTAACCTATGCTGCCGGGCACGCTGGAGATACTCTATGAGTTCTTCTTTCTTTTTCCCCTCTATAAACCCTTTTAGTTTCTCTAGGGATTGGATAAACTCATCTATTGCCTGAAGCAGGTTCTCTCTGTTTTCCAAAAATATGTCCCTCCACATTACAGGGTCCGAGGCAGCAATGCGTGTGAAGTCCTTAAAGCCGCCGCCGGGGTATAGAAAAAGGTCTATGTTTGTTTTCTTGCTTAGCTTTTCCATGGCGTCCATAAGGGCAAAGGCTACTGCGTGAGGAAGATGAGAAACCGCACCAAAAACTATATCATGAACAAAGGGATCCATGAATTCTACAAAGGCGTCAAGCCTTTCCCACATGAGCTTGACCTTTTGGAGGGCCAACCGGTCCGTTCTCTGTGTGGGTGTTAAAACCACCCTTTTGTTTTTGAAAAGTTCTGAGTTGCTGTATTGGACGCCAGACTTTTCCGTGCCCGCTATAGGATGCCCTCCCACAAAATACTCACCAAAGAAATCTTCCATCATATACACGAGCCTGCCCTTCACACTACCAAGGTCTGTAATTAGGACTTTCTCATCAAACACCTCTTTTAGCCCCTTGGCAACCTGTTCAAAGGCACCCACGGGCACAGCCAACACCACAAGCTCTGGTTCAAAGTCTCTTAAGGCTAACATTTGAGTGGAACCTTCATCTATCACTCCAAGCTCTTTTCCCTTTTTTATTGCCTCGGGGTTTATGTCTATGCCGAAGGTTGAACAGCCAAGGCGAGATTTCACCGCAAGAGAAAAGGAACCTCCCATAAAGCCCACGCCCACAATGGCAACTCTCTTAAACATTCTCCTTTACCTGCTCTATGGATGTTTCCTTTTTTCTCCTCCCCAGCTTCCCCAAAATGAGAGAAATTTCGTAAAGCAATATGAGAGGTATAGCCATAAGCACTTGGGTGGTGGCATCTGGAGCTATAAAGGCACCTACCACAAAAGCTATGACTATAAAGTATTTTCTGAAGGCTTTCAGTTGCTGCTCGGAAACTATGCCCGCCCTCTGCAGAAGGTACAGAACAATTGGTAACTGAAAAGCCAAACCAAAACCCACGATCATCTTTAGCAAGAATGATACATAAAGATTTACCGAAAGGTAGGGAGTAGCCTGCAGTTGGGAGAAGCCTATGCCTATTAAAAACCTTAGAGCTATGGGCATCACCAAAAAGTAGGCAAAGCTGGCACCCAAAAGAAAAAGTATGATGGAAAAGAAGGTTATAGGAATCACCAATCTTTTTTCATGAGGGTAAAGGGCGGGCTCCACAAACTTCCAAAGCTGATAGAGAATTACAGGAGAGGAGAGAATAAAGCCAAAAACCACCGAAATCTTTATGAGTATGAAAAGAGGTTCTGTGGGAGAAAGAGTTATGAGCTGGATCTGAGGGTAGGACCTCTTTATAGGTTCCTTTAGCACTTCAAAAATATACTGGGCTAAGTAGAAGGCTACGCCCGAAGCAATCAAAAAGGCTACAGTGGATTTAATCAGCCTTTGTCTTAGTTCCCTCAGATGTTCCGTCAGTGGCATCTTGGGAAGTTCTTGGCTCATCCTCTAACACCTCTTCAGTTTTAGTCTTTCCTTCCAAGCTATTGGACTCTTCTGTAAGCTTCGCAGCATTTTCTAACACTTCTCCAGTTTTAACTCCCTCTTCTAAGTTCTTGGATTTTTCCATAACCTTTCTATTTATCTCCTCCAAATACAGCTGATATCTGAGCTCATCCCAAGTTTCTCTTACCTTTCTGAGCAATTCTCCCAGCTTTCCCGCCAGTTCTATAGTTTTTTCCGGTCCCAGAACAATCAAAGCCACCAAAAGGATTAGAATTAGCTCGGGAAAGTCCATTTGGGATTATTATAAGCCCAAGCTTTTTCTGATGTTCTTTTCAAAAAAGGAGACCATATACATAAATTTCCTGTCTTCCCTACATTTTTGCTCCACCTTTTTTACGGCGTACATAACTGCTGTGTGGTCCTTTTTGCCAAAGAACTCACCAATCTGAGAGTAGGGTAGGTTTAGAATGGTTTTACACAGAAACATGGCTATGTGTCTGGCGTTTATCACCTTTCTCTCTTTAGTATCCTTTTTTAATAGCTCTGGATTTAGCTTAAAACCCTTTGCCACCATGTTGATTATCAACTGAACCTTCTTCTCTTTGTCTAACTCCTCAGACTTTGGAAGCCTTTTTATACCACTCACCTTTAGGGTTTTCACAAAGCCCTCTATCTCCCTAACATTGTATCCGGTGTTTTCAAAAACATAGTCTATGGTCTCTTGATCTAAGGGAAGCCCATATAGAATCAGTTTTTGTTTTATGATGCGCCTTTTGGTCTCTTCGTCCAAACCGATCTCTATGATCAAACCACTCTCGAACCGGCTGATGAGCCTCTCTGAGACATCCTTAAGGTCTCTGGGATGTCTATCGCTAACCAGGACGATCTGCTTTTCTTCTGCCTGAAGCTTTTCGTAAATTCTAAAGAGCTCAATTTGGGTTCTTTCTTTACCTACCAAAAATTGCACATCGTCCAAGAGTAAAACATCCAAATTAAAGAATCTCTCCCTGAACTCTTCCACTCTGTTTTCTTTGAAAGCCTTGACCATACTGTCCGAAAAGTCCATGAGGGGGATATAGAGCACCCTATACCGGGCTTTAAGCTGGTTGCCAATGGCGTGCAAAAGGTGGGTTTTCCCAAGACCGGACCTTCCGTATATGAAGAGAGGATTAAAAAGCTTGCCGGGGTCTTTTGCCACCTCAAGACACACCTTATAAGCAAGCTCGTTGGAAGGACCTACCACAAAGTTTTCAAAGGTGTATTTATCTAAGAGGTTATCCTTTGGCCTTTCTATTTCCTTTTGTTCTTTTCTTTCTCCTTCGCACTCTACTACTACCTTTTTGCCAAAGCCCTTAAGGCGCGTGCTAAGGTAGGCAATAGCCCACCTTTTGTATTCTTCGTTTGGAGTAAGGATCAGCACCTTATCTGCATCCTCTCTTATTAGAAACTGTCTGAAGATTCCAACTGCGAACTTGTCTATGCTCTCTATGAGATTTAAAAAGCTACCTCCTTTCATGGTTTGCAATAGCATAAAGGAATGACTGGAGGTTTTGTTAAGAAATTGTTAAGAAATCTCCATATCTTGAAAAGGCCTTTATAAGTATGAGGCCTTCCATCAAATTTAATTAAAAAGTCTTAGGAACTTGCTTTCCTTCAATTTAGGTTTTTCAAAGAGCTCAAGGTTTTCCTTAAGGTTTGTGTCATTCCCAAGTTGTAGGGTAGTTGAATAAAGCACATA
>JAEMPM010000132.1 GCA_022759285.1 Thermocrinis sp. | reverse complement strand
GAATATACCTTATAATAAAATGTCATGGAATACGCTTTCTTTGAAGACCAAATAGTTCCCGTAGAGGAAGCAAAGATAAGCATAAAGACAAACTCCTTTCACTATGGCACCTGCGTCTTTGAAGGCATAAGGGCTTATTGGAACGAAGAGGAAGGTCAGCTCTATATCCTCTTTGCAAGGGAGCACTATCAAAGGATGATAAATAACTGCAAGGCAATGTTTATGGAGCTCAAATACACGGTGGATGATCTTGTAAACATCACAAAGGAACTCCTCGTCAAAAGCCAAATAAGAGAGGATGTTTATATAAGACCTATCGCATACTTTAAAGACCTTGCTCTCACACCTAAGCTTACGGGCTTTACCCCTACCGTAGCCATATATCTGTACAGGTTTGGCAGATACTTGGATACTTCTAAAGGTGCAAGAGTTAAAGTTTCCTCTTGGCGTAGGAACGATGACAACTCCATTCCCTCCCGCTGGAAGGTCTCAGGTGCTTATGTGAACAGTGCATTGGCTAAAACAGAGGCTCTGCTTTCTGGGTATGATGAAGCTATATTGCTAAATCAAAACGGTTTTGTGGCTGAAGGCTCTGGAGAAAACATATTCTTAGTTAGAGGCCGAAAGCTCGTTACCCCTTCCTACTCGGAGCATATACTTGAAGGAATAACACGCAATGCAGTTATAAAGCTGGCAAGAAACGAGCTTATGCTGGAAGTGGAGGAAAGACCAGTAGCAAGAAGTGAGCTCTACGTGGCCGACGAAATATTCCTAACGGGCACTGCCGCAGAGATCACTCCCGTGGTGGAGGTGGATAATCGTAAAATCAACGGTGGAGAGGTAGGGCCTGTCACGAAGGAACTTCAGGAGCTATACTTTAACGCAGTAAGAGGAAAGGTAGAGAAATACAAGGAATGGCTAACGCCCGTTTATGAAAAGTGAAACCTACAAAGAGCTCAGAGAGAAGGCTTATGAATATCTAACTTTAAACCGCTTTCCCAACACCAACGGTCATAGGGAGGCAAAGAAGTTTTTAAAAAACCTTCTTAGAGAAAAGTCCATCCCCTTTTGGGAGGAACCCTTTAGTGTAGAAAAGCGTATCCCTATTGGTGCCAGTTTAGAGGTGGAGGGAAGGAAGATTCAAGCCTTTCCTTTTGTGGGTAGCATAGGCGGAAGCTTTGAGGGATATTTGAAAGAAGATTTTATAGAGGGTGATATTGCGCTGCAAACTGCCAAGGGTATAGACTGGAACGCTTTAAAGACCAAGAACATAAAGGCGGTAGTTTGTTATCTAAAGGAATTAGACCAAGTCTTTTATGGCATCACAGAAGAAGAGATGGCTGTTGTTTGCATCAAAAGGAGCGACCTTCCGAAGGTAAAGGACTTTTACGTCAAATTAAAAGTGGAGGTCCGGGAGGAGGAGCTAAAGCTCAGCAACCTTGTGTTTGAGCTAGGTAGAGGTCCGGTGGTTTATATAGTAGCCCACATGGACACAAAACCAAAGACCCAAGGTGCTATAGATAACGGCTTGGCGTCCTTACTTTTGCCCTATCTTTACGAAGAACTGAGAGAGAATTACAACATTCCCTTCAAGCTCAGGTTTTTGATCACCGACGGAGAGGAGGTAGGCTTGGAAGGTTCCCAGTTTCACACATTAAAGAAGCCAAAGCACGCCTATTACTGTATAAACTTGGATGGTATAGGCTGGCAAAATCCTGCCATCCTTTACAAAGATAAAGAGGGCTATAATGATTATTGGTTGGCAGAGGCCTTCTACAAAAGTGCAAAAGAGATAGGTTTTGAGGTGGAGTTTAGGGCAGTTCCTTCTGCAAAGAGCGATCACATACCTTTCAAGAAGGTAGGGCTTAAAACCCTCTTCCTGAGTTCTCACCCTCTTCCAATAAGGCATACTATGTGCGATACATACGACGCGGTGGATTGGCATATTGCAAGGCTTTGGTTCTTCAGCATTGTGAATTTTTTGAGAAACCTCGGTAGGCTCTAAAAGAATATGCTTCAACCTCCAAACCGGAGCTTTACAGCAAATAAAACGATCAAAAGGGAAAGAATGAGGTTCAAAAAGCCCAACAACTTTGCCATGTAAAGGTTAAACCTCCTTTCGTAAGCCCTCTTTCCAAAATACAGGTCATGGGCTAAAGAAATGCCAACTACACAAAAGAAGGCAAGTAGCTTGTTCCAAAGGGTTTTAGTATATGGATTTGAGAGGTTCAAAAGCTGAGAAAAGCCAAGAAGATAATGAATGTTTATCAAGCCAGTTATGAAAAGCCCTCCCAAGGATAAAAAGGTACCGTAAAAGCCAAGGCGCCTTCCAAAAATCAAAAATAGCTCCTCCCTGTTCTTAAGTCCTCTCAACACAGGTGCTATAACAAAAACCAAAGCTAACATTCCCCCCACCCAGATGCATGCAAAAAGCACATGAAGAAAGAAGACCAACTCTTTGAAAGTAAGCATTCACCTATGATTATAGGCTAAACTTCCAAAGATTTCAAGGGATCTCTCTTTTTCTTTGTCCAAAAAGTAATCAATGCAGTGATAAAAGTAATCCTTCAGCTCATCTCTCGAGAAACCTTCCACCTTTACTCTTTCTTTTGCAAAATCCTCATAAAAGGCTTTTATGGACCTAAGGGCTAACTCCTCTATGAACCTATCTAAAGAAGGGTCCGCATCCTTTCTCACCAAGAATAGGGCAAACACAAAGGGCAAACTATAAACCTTGTGCCATTCTTCTGCCAAGTCATAGACATATTCAAACTTGCCCAACCTTTTCTGGTGTAATGCATCATCTCCTATTAGCAAAAGGGCATCTGCAGTCTCTCTACTTTCCACATACTCAGGCTTGAGCTTATAAACATCCTCTAAAAGGTGTTTGCATAATATCCTTGAAGTCAGGGAAGCGGGAGTAAGATACACACTCTTTATCTCCAACATTGGTCTCTTTGAGAATAAAAGAACAGAGCAAACCCTTTGCTTGGAGGCTATGCACAGCCCTGGCACAACTCTATATTGGGAGCGATTAAAAATATACTCCACAGAGGAAACAATACCCGCATGAATTTTCCCACCCCTTAGCAAAGAAACCAAATAGGACGGCTCGCCCTCTACAAGTTCAATCATTGGGTCCTCAAAGCGGTAAAACAAGGGAACAGTGTTGAGATAAGATACCTTGCCTACTTTAAACATTAAAGCCTTTTTGATAGATCAATAAACTCGGAGAGCTTTCTCTGGGCTTTACCGCTTTTTATGGAGTCCTTTGCTACTTCCAAGGCAGTTTTTAGGTCATTGGCTACACCAGAAACAAACACCCCGAAGGCGGAGTTCAAAAGAACCATATCAAGGGCAGGAGATGGTTCTCCCTTTAAAACAGACATAGCCACCTTTGCGCTTTCCTCCACAGATTTTACTTTTATGTAGTCTATAGGATAACGCCTAAAACCAAGCTCCTCCGGTGTAAATTCGTATATGCGTACCTCTCCATCACTTACCTCCGCCACAGTAGTTGGGGCAGATATAGAAACCTCGTCAATACCATCTTTTCCGTGCACCACCACCGCCCTTTTTACACCAAGCCTAAGCAAAACGTGGGCTACCTTTTCCACAAACTGGTCTGAAAAAACTCCCAAAAGTTGCCTTTTGGCATCCGCCGGATTGGATAGAGGACCTATAAGGTTGAAAAGAGACCTTATACCCACCTCCCTTCTAGGACCCACTACCTTTTTCATGGCAGGATGGAAAAGGGGTGCGAACATAAAGCCTATGCCTATTTCCTCTATCATTCTCTTAACCCGCTCTGGATCCAGATCTATCTTTGCCCCCAAAAACTCTAAAAGGTCCGCACTCCCACTTTTTGAAGAGACAGACCTATTGCCATGCTTTGCCACCCTTATACCTGCACCTGCCAGCACAAAGGCGGTTATGGTGGATACGTTAAAGGTATCCGAAAGATCTCCGCCCGTTCCGCAAGTGTCCACCAGACTATCTGGGTCTTCTACATTTACCTTGGTAGCTTTTTCTCTAAAAAAGCTTGCAGCGCCCTCTAACTCCTCCACCGTCTCCCCCTTCATCTTCATAGCCATTATGAAAGCACCTATCTGGGCGTCAGTAGCCCTCCCCTCCGTTATATCTTCAAGACACTGAATTATCTCTTCTTTGGTCAGGTCATTGAACTCGGAAAGCTTCTTTAGAAATTCCCTCAAGGTCAAAAACCACCAGCTATAGCAGGAACAATAGAGAGTACATCTCCGTCTTTAAGTTCTGTGTCTATACCCTTCAAGAACCTTATGTCCTCGTCGTTAAGGTAGATATTGACAAACCTTCTCAACTCTCCGTTCTCATCCAAAAGACGTTCCTTAAAGCCTGGATAGAGGCTTTCTAGCTTTTCCACAGCCTCTCTGATGGTATGAGCTTCTACTTGCACTTCACCCTGTCCGTTTGTAAGCCTTCTAAGAGGTGTAGGAACTCTAACTGTTACAGCCATGGCAAATATTATACTATAAGAGGCTATGGAACCAGTAGTAGAAGTGGAAAACCTCAACTTAATCATAGAAGGTAGGCACATTTTAAAGAATATCTCCTTTAAGATTAATAAGGGCGAGATATTTACCATACTTGGTGGTAGCGGAAGCGGTAAAACTACAATTACCAAGTGCATAGTAGGGCTGTTAAAGCCCACCAGCGGAAGCATAAAGGTCTTTGGAAAAGAAATAACCCAAATAAATCCATTGGAGCTAAGCGGTCTAAGGAAGGGGATTGGTTACGTTTTTCAAAGTGCAGCCCTTTTTGACAGTCTGAAAGTCTGGGAGAACGTGGTTTTTTATTACTTAGAACATTCTAACATGAAAGAAGAAGAACTAAAAGAAATAGCCCTCACTTACCTAAAGATGGTGGGTTTGGAGGAACACACCCTTGAGCTTTATCCCTCTGAACTCTCCGGCGGTATGAAAAAAAGGGTGGGAATAGCCCGAGCTATAGCCACACAGCCTAAACTGGTGATTTACGACGAGCCCACCTCTGGCTTAGACCCTATAACAAGCAGGTTAATAGACAATCTAATAAAAGAACTTAGAGACAAAATTTCATCCACTGCCCTAGTAGTCTCCCACGACATGGTCTCCGCCTTCACCATTTCAGACAGAATTATGATACTAAAGGAAGGTGAGGTTATTTTAATAGGCACACCACAGGAGGTTCTGGCAAGCCAAGACCCCTTTGTGAGGGAGTTTTTAAGAAGCGGGCTCGGAGAACTTCAAGCCATAAACAAAAGCTGAAGGAAGATTCCCCTCCTGACTAGATAATTATGAAGCGTTCCAAAAGTCCTTCGTTGGGACGCCTCTTCAGTTTCTAAAGGGACTAACCACTTCCTTACTTTATCCCACACCCCTTCCACCAATTTATTAAAGCGGGGGCGAAGCCCCCTTTTCTTATCCTACAAATTTGCAGGTTTCTTCGTCTATTGTGGAATAAAGAGGTTTTACCTTTCCACCGGGAGTGGTGTCTTCGAAGTCCCTTGGAACTCCAAGTTCCTCTATGCAATGTACCAGTTCATGGTAAAACTCTGCAACCTTTACAAGTCCAGTCTCTTTACCTACTTCGTTGAACATCCTAATCTTGTCGGTAGCCTTACCTTTGCCCCTTTCCACTATAGCACCTGCGTGTCCAAAAGATACACCTTCCAAGTTCTCTTGGAACCTTCCGGCTACAAAAGCGGCAACTGGCTTATTCCACTTGCCTTCTTTGTACAATCTTAGGATCGTTTCAGCAGCTTTCTCTTCATAAGAGCCACCTACTTCTCCTTGAATGATCACACCCTTTACCTTAGGATCGTCGGCTATTTTTTCTAGCACATCAGCAAAGGTGGTGCAAGAGATCACGTCTCCACCGAGAGCGAGCGCCATATAAACACCCCAACCTCTTCTTTTAAACATCTCTGCAGTGGTGGTAGTAAGTCCACCAGACTTGGACAGGATTACAAGACCACCTGGTGCGTATGCTATGGTTGGGTCCTTTCCACCTATGGCACCGATCCTTGCAGGAATTTCAGGCACAATGCAACCTAAAGAAGTGGGTCCCACTATGATCACACCCCTTTCTTTGGCATAATGGTAAAAATACACCGTATCTCTTATTGGCACATGCTCCGTTACTATGTATATAAGCTTGATACCTGCATCTATCAGCTCAATGACTGCATCCTTTACAGATGTGGGTGGTACATAGACAAGCCCCGTATTGATCTCGGGATGTTTTTGCAGGGCTTCTTTTACAGTGTTATAAACAGGCTTGTTTGCCACCTGAGTTCCACCCTTCCCGGGTGTGACGCCAGCCACTACAAAGCCCGGATAGAGAGCTTCCGATTCGGTGACCACTTGAGATGCTTCCCTTCCGGTAATACCCATTACTATTATCCTTGTGTTCTCGTTAAGATAAATTGTTCCCTTCATAGTTTCTCCTCCTTAAATACCTAAGTCTGAAGCTTGCTCTTCCGTCAAAGTTCCCTCTTCCTTTTGGGAACCTTGGCACTTATCCAAAAGCTCCTTTAATCTTATTGGGGCTTCCGTTAAGGGCAGTGTGGAATCGTAAATTTCTCCTTTTACACCGCACTCTCTGAAGGCTTCATAGAGCATTCTCAAGCCCTTTTCCGCTTCTGGACCGTTCCTGCGGACCACCCATATCCAATTGGGGTCCAGCTTGCCCTCCTTGTACAGATCCCTTATGGCGTTGGCTACGCCTTCTCCAAGGGTAACATCTATTCGTGTATTGTTGGCAGTTCCACCACACACCAGCACACCCCTTATACCGGGCTTAGAGAGGATGATGCGGGTGATCTTATACATCTTCTCTGCAGGTGGGTTGCCCCCAATGTCGGTAAAGTTAGCAGGCTTTAAACCAACTGCGTAGGCGGTTTCTATGGTTACAGTGGAACCACCACCTCCGAAGGTCATCATGGCTATGTCGCCATCCATTTCCACATAGGAACCCGCCTTACCTCTATGGTCATCCCTGTCTATTAAAGAGGCTTCTATCTCCCTTTCGGTGGGCGGTCTCTTTAGGGCTGTTCTCAGTCCGTAGACCTTGGAAGGAGGCACTGATGCATCATCGTCAATGATCACCACCGCATCCAAAGCTAATACCTTTTGCTTACCATCCACATCGCATATAGCCAGCGGGTTGATCTCCAAAAGTCTTGCTTCTGTTTCCCAAAAAGCCCTCCACATGTTGGTTATAACTTCGGAGAGCTCCCTTAAAACACCCATAAACTCCTGAGGAAAGTTCAGCTCCAAAAGGTAGTTCCTTACCATGTGGGGATAGAGTCCTTTAATGGGATCTATGGACCAGCTCTTTACCTTCTCCGGTGGCACTTCTTCTATGTCCATACCGCCCTCTAAGCTAAGGGTCAAAACGGGCGCCCTCACTTCTGTGGAATAGGTAATGGATGCGTAAAGTTCCTTAAGTATGTTTGCCTTTTGGCAAACTATAACGCCAACGGGCATTTCGCCATACACAGGGTATTTCAGAAGAGCTTCTACCGTTTCCACACCCTCTTGGGGAGTTTTACATAGCTTAACTGCTCCAGCCTTACCCCTTTTGCCCACCAGCACCTGAGACTTTACCACGCACTCACCCAGTTGGTTGATAAACTCTACCACTTCGTCGTTCAGATGGTCTGTAAATATATACTTGGGAGTAGGTATGCCATACTTTTTGAAGATCTTATCGTAGGCTTCGTATTCGTACAGGTTCATACTTTACCTCCGTCAAAAAGTTATGACAAAAATTATAACTTAAAAGAAGATGCCAACCTTTAGCATTCATAGGCTAGGATGGTTGATAGCTAGGATCTAAAGCAGTTTTTATACGCTTAGAAATATGAAG
>JAEMPM010000102.1:4932-8003 GCA_022759285.1 Thermocrinis sp. | reverse complement strand
TTTTTATAGTTTCAATTCTATTTTATTCCACCTTAAACAATTTGCACACATAGGTGTGTATTCTTTGTAGCGTGTTCCACAAGCACATTCCCAAGCTTTTAAAGACTCTTCCAATATTTTTGTACACATTCTGTCCTCTTCCCGATGGGAGGATGAAGATATAGCCAAAGTCCTGTAATAGTCTGGTAGGTCATCTAGAAGAGGTTTAACCTTAGAAAAGAGACTTAACTGCAAATAGACCAAAGCTAAAACTATCGTGTTTATCTGCTCCTTTCGCTTTTCTATTATGTCCATAAGCTTTGTAAGTAAAGCTTCTTTTCTTATCAAAATCATCAAAATTTGGTTATGAAACCCGTCCTCAAAACTTTTTTCAAAGAGTTTTATTGCATCTTTTTCCTTTCCAGAATCAGCGTAGGCAAGTATGCGTGCAGAGTAAGTTAGAGGAGTTCTGTAAACGTCAAAGGCTTTTTCCGCATAATCTTGTTCTTTGGAAGTTATATAAAGGCTTGCCAGCAATTCAGCCATAATCTTTTTTTGATTTTCTCTATCCCACTTTTCACAATTTTTTAGCACCTTCTCCTGAAGTTCCACCGCATCCTTTAGGTTGCCCTTCAAAAAGTTAATGTCCCTTAGCCCTTTCAATGCTAAGAGGTTCTCTGGTTCTTGTTCTATAATCCTTTCAAACTTCTCCTGAGCCTCTTTTATGTGATGTAGTTTTAGAAGCATTAACGCACAAAGGGGACTGGAAAAATCCAGAAGTTTGTTGATGTCTTCCCTTTCGTAGGCACTATAGCAAGCCAAGGTTTCCATGAGAGAATTTCCTTGAAAGTTCTGTTCCGCTTTAAAAAAAAATCCTCTGTTTAGCCTCTCAACACCCTCTTTGAGGTTTCCTACAATTCTCCTAAGGAACCACTCCCTTGGCATAAAGTATAGAAAGGCAAAAAGAAAGCCGAGAAAAACACTAAAAAGAACCAGCACGAATAGAGGAGCATATCCTTTGTAATTAAAGAAAGAAATTTCCACTATCAAGGTGTTCTGAACCACAAAAACCAAAAAGAGGACTATCAGAAAAATTAAGAGAATAAGCTTAATAAATCTCAAACCTCAACCCTCCTAGCAGTTGAATAAAGCCATTCAAGGTCATAGTAGTCTCTCCAATCCTTTTGGAAGATATGAACTATTATATCCGTAAAGTCTATGAGCACCCAGTAGGCATTTTCCAAACCTTCCACATGGTCTGGGTATATTCCCTCTTTACTTAAACTTTCAGTCAGGTAGTCCGTAAGGGCTCTGGCATGAACTGCAGAGTTAGCAGTAACTATAACAAAGTAGTCAGCTATATTGGTATGCTTAGAGACATCTAATACTACTATGTCTTCTCCCTTCTTCTCTTCAAGAAGTGAGACGATTTTCTTCAAAAGCTCCATTATCTCTTAGCCAATCTCTGTAGTTCTTTGTAGTAACTGTTTTCTCCAAAGGTCTCTTTATACTTTTCCATAAGCTTAACACCTTCCTCTCTGCTACTTCTTGCCATATCATCCCATCTTTTGATTTGCTCTTCCAAAAAGGCTATCCTCTTTTGAATCGCTTTTTTCTCTTCCTCGTCCTTTGCAGAGTTCAAGTTCTTTCTTGCTTCTTCAATCCATTCTTTATATACCTTCTTTCTTCGTTCTGCCTGCTTTTCCACCAACAGAAGGGACTTTATGTATCTGTAGAGAACCTCCGCCTGAGATACCTGTTCTGGATAGTTTATCAGAAGGTCTCTGTATCTTAAACTAGCTGAATAATAATAGCCATAGTCTTCGTAAAATTTGGCCACGAGATATTCATGATCCGCAAGCCTTTTTTCACCCTTTTCTAACACTTCCAACACTCTATCCGCATACGAACTGTTTGGGTATTTGTTTAAAAACTCTTTAGCCTTTTCTATTGCTTTGTATGTATAGGTTTGATCTCTGTAAGCATCGGGTGCTACTTTCATATAGCTGTCTATGAGCATGTATTGAACCCTTTCTGATTCGGGCGCATCTGGATAATTGAATAGGAAATCCTCAAAATAAACCACCGCGTTCACATAGTCTTTGCTTAGATAATAACTTTCTCCTATCGCTAATTTTATCTCCTTTATCTGCGCAGGAGTTAGATTTTCAAGATACTTCAAGGCTTCCTTGAGCTTTTCCACAGCCTTTTTGTAATTCCTGTTACCATAGGCAGACATTCCCTCCGAGTATAATTCCACTGCAAGCTTTGCCCTCTTCTCTTCTGTTACCTTTGCACAGGAGAACAGAAGGGATAGGATGAATGCGATAAAAAACCATCTACCTAACATGTCTGATTTCATACTTATTGTAATCCAAGTTTTCATCCTCTATGATAACTACGTAATCCATTTTCTTTGCATTTATGTAACTTTCAACTGCTCTCTTTCTACCCTTGGGCACGTAAACTTCCACAAAACCAGCGCCATGGTTTTCTATATCCAAGTCAAGCTCAAGGACATAAAGATTGTCTCCCTTTACCCTGCCAGAACCATTGCAGTGAGGACAATCCTCTGTCAGCATTTGGGTTAAGCTTTTTCCACTTTTCCTTCGTGCCATCTCTAACACACCCAACTTGGTAAAACCGTATATCTGAACATTACAAATGTCTTCTCCGAGGGCTTCTTTGAGGGCGTTTATCACCTTATCTTTATTGCCCTGCTCCTTCATGTCTATAAAGTCTATCATTATTATTCCGCCCAGGTCCCTTAGGATGATCTGCTTGGCAATCTCTTTTACCGCCTCCAAGTTGGTCCTTAGAGCGTTTTCCTCCTGGGTATCGCCGCAGGCGTCTCCGCTATTTACATCTATAACAGTCATGGCTTCGGTTTCTTCTATTACAATGTAGCCTCCTCCCTTTAGCCAAAGGCGTTTTTGAAGGACTTTTTTCAGGGCTTCCCTTAGACCAAAAGATGAAGCTAATGCACTTATATCTTTCACATAGTAAAGCTTGTTCAAGAGGGATGGCTCAAAGCCTTCCAGGAAGTTTGATATCTGATGCCAAAGCGAAACATCGTTGCAAAAGATACCCTC
>JAEMPM010000102.1:0-4832 GCA_022759285.1 Thermocrinis sp. | reverse complement strand
TATTTACCGGGTATTTTTATACGATTGGTCAGCTTTATACCCTTTTCTCCCAGTTCATCCCTCACCCCCTGGACCAAAAGCCAATCTCCAACTTTTAACGTTTCTCCTTTTAAGGGTAGGTATGCTTCTTTGTCTAAACCTATATCTACAAAAACACCCCCTATACCCCTTGCCAATCTTTTTACTTTTCCTAAGAAGACGCTTCCCACAACCCTCTTTCTATCCTTGCTATCAAGCCGTATCTTTACAACCTCATCTCCTTCCAAAAGAAAGGAAAATACATTGTTTTTTAAGCCTAAGATCACTAACTTTTTTGCCATGAGCCTATAATTTCCTTAAGGGTAAGCAGTATTACCAAAGAGACCAAAGCTATATACAGGGTACCAAGGAAGGCATTGGTGTAGTCGTTCATTATTACCCTTTGGGCTATCTCAAAGGATTTTATGCCCGCTGGCAGTTCTCCCATAGCGACCTTTTGAGATATAAACTTTGCGTGGGCTAAAAAGCCTATGCGTTGGTCCGGGTGGAATACCTTGAGGATACCCGCACTTATGGTGTTTATTGCCATCAGAAGAGCTGGTAAGCCAGCTACCCATAGGTATTTAAACTTGCCAGTTTTTGCAAGATATAGGACTGCAATGGTTAAGGCGGTAGTAGCCAAAAGCTGATTGGATATGCCAAAGAGGGGCCAAAGGCTCCTTATGCCACCATATGGATCAACCACACCTGCGTACAGAAAATAGCCCCAAAGGGCTACGGTTATAAAACTGGCGATCATGTTTGCCCACGGGTTGGAATAATCCCTAAAGCTTTTAATAACTCCACCCAGAATATCCTGAAGTATGTATCTTCCTACCCTTGTGCCACTGTCTATGGTGGTAAGAATAAAGATCACTTCAAAGAGTATGGCAAAGTGATACCAGAAGGAGAGGAGGGCTTCTCCTGTTATGCGGGCAAAGATAAGGGCCATGCCTATGGCAAAGGCGGGAGCGCCACCAACCTTTGAGAGGATGGTTTGTTCTCCCATTAGCTGTGCTATTCTCTTTAGCTCCTCTGCGGATATGTTAAAGCCCCAGGAAGAGATAATCTGAGCGGCACTCTCTTCTGTCTTTCCTATAATACTTGCAGGACTGTTTATGGCAAAGTACAGTCCCGGCTCCATAGAAACTGCCGAGATAAATGCCATTATTGCCACAAGGGATTCAGCCAACATTGAACCATAACCTACCAGCCTAACGTGGCTTTCTTTGTCTAAAAGCTTTGGTGAGGTTCCGGAGGATATCAAGGCATGAAAGCCTGAGATTGCACCACAGGCTATGGTTATCATCAAAAAGGGAAAAAGAGAACCCTGCCAAACGGGACCCATGCCTGTGTATGCATACTGAGTTAGAGCGGGCATTTTAATCTCTGGATTGACTATAAGAACACCCAGTCCTATGATGATTATGGTGCCCAATTTCACAAAGGTGCTTAGGTAATCCCTAGGTGCCAGCAAGAGCCACACAGGTAGAACCGAAGCAAAAAAGCCATAGATCATCAGACCGAATGCTACTTGAACTTCCGAAAAGGTAAATAGTTTGCTTAGGGTTGGATGTGTTGCCACAAACCTACCCAGCACTAAAGATAGCATCAAAAGGGAAACACCTATAGCAGTTGCCTGTAGGACCGCACCCGGCCTGATCTTCCACATGTATAGTCCCATAAGCATAGCTATGGGAATAGTGGCAAAGGAAGTAAAAGCAGACCATGGGCTCATAGCGGTAGCCTTGACTACTACCAAAGCAAGAACCGCCAGCAAGATGATAAGGATGGAGTAAATAACCAAAAGTACCACGAAACCCCCGAACCTGCCCAAATACTCCTTTGCTATGGCACCTAAGCTTTTGCCACCCATCCGCATGGATATAGTAAGAATGAGCATATCTTGGACTGCACCTGCCACCACCGCACCTATGGGGATCCAGATAACGCCCGGTAGATAACCCATCTGTGCTGCAAGGACAGGACCAACCAGGGGACCAGCCCCAGAGATGGACGCAAAGTGATGTCCAAAGAGCACCCACTTGTTGGTGGGCACATAATCCAAACCGTTGTAAAACTTGTGGGCGGGGGTTGGATTTTGGTCTGAGACCTCAAAAACTTTATAAGCTATGTAATAACTGTAATACCTGTAGCCCAAAATGTAGAGGGAGAGGGCACAAAGTAAAACCCAGCCCGCACTTACGGGCTCCTTTCTGTAAATAGCTAAGACATAGAAAGCAAAGGCAAATATTATGGAGAGAGCAACAAGGATCAGCTTATCTTTTAACTTCATGACAGGTGGGTTCTAAGGAACTGTATGGTCTTTAGCCACACATCCTTGGCATACTCTTCGTGATAGACCTCAGGCCTTGTGTCGTTAAAAAAGGCGTGATTCGCACCCGCATAGATCACAAACTGGGCATTTACCTTGTTTTCGTTGCACTTTTGGATGGCTTCCATCACCTCGGAAAGTGGTATGAATGCATCCATGCCTGCATGCACTGCAAGGACTGGTGCCTTTATTTTTGAAAAGTCAATCTCCACAAGCGTGTATAGACCGTAGTATGGTACAAGGGCTTTAAAGTCCTCTATCCTTGAGCCAAAATACCAAACACATGCGCCACCACAGCAGTATCCGACTGCACCAAACATAAATTCGCCCACTTTCGGTACATAGCCTATGCCTTCCTTTTTAAAGTATTCAAGAGATGCCCTAACCATGCTCTCCGCTTCCTGCAGACGGTTTTGTATAAGGTCCGTCATCAGTTTCTCTGCGTCCTCTGGGTTGTTCGCAGTCTTTCCTTTGTAGAGGTCTATGGCGAAAGCGTAAAAGCCTTCCCTGGCGAAGCGGTCGCATACATCCTCTATGTGTTTGACAACCCCCCACCACTCGTGAAAGACCATAATAAGGGGTGCTTGTTTTTGCAGATTTTCAGGCTCTGCTAGATAACCAGAAACTTCTACTCCATTTACATTAAAACTTATCCTTTGACCCATGGCAACAACCTCCTTGCCTTTGAATTATAACATCTCAAGGGCAGATTTTAGAACTTCCTTTGCTTGCTCTTGGGTGGGCATTTCCACATAGACCCTGATCAAAGGTTCAGTACCAGAAGCTCTCAAGAGGAGCCATCCGTCTCCCTCAAAGACGAGCTTTAGTCCATCCTTTGTTATGACTTCTTTAACTTTGTACCCACCAATCTTGGAGGGAGGATTTTTTATAAATTCCTTTAGCTTGTTCTTTTTCTCTTCATCCGCATGAAGGTCATGCCGTAGGTAATAGGCACTGCCATAAGTTTCAAAGACCTCCTCCACTATTTGGGAGACGCTCTTCCCTTTGGTGTATAGGAGCTCCAAAAAGCTGAGTCCAGAAAAGAGCCCATCCCTTTCGGGCAAAAAGTGTATTATTCCATAACCTCCGCTTTCTTCGCCACCAAAGATGACCTTTTCCCTAAAGAGAACATCGTTTATGTGCTTGAAGCCCACTGGCACCTCCAAGAGCTTAACACCCTCTGCCCTGCATATCCGATCCACCAAATAGCTGGTGGAGACAGTTTTTACTACTACGCCATCCTTTAGGCCTTTGTTCTTTAAAAGGTGTAGCAAAAGAAGGACATATATAAGTTGAGTATTCACAAAGTTTCCCTTTTCATCGCAGAGGGCTATGCGGTCTCCGTCACCGTCGTTGGCTATGCCTACCTTTGCCCCTAATGCACGCACTTTATCAAAGAGCGGTCCAAGGTACTTCTCTATGGGCTCCGGTGGATGCCCACCAAAGAGAGGGTCCCTTTTTGTCCTTATACCAACCACGCTTAAAGGTGTGTTAAGGAGTGCTTCCGAAAAGAGTCCCGCAGAAGTGCCATGCATAGCATCGTGTACCAAAAGGTCCTCCTCTTCAAAGAGCTCTAAGTTTATAAGTTCTTGGACCTTTTTAATATAAGGATCTTTCAGGTCTATAAGCTCGGGCTTTTTGTTGTCTACCTTTACCTCCTGCGTGCGGTTAGCGAGCTCTTCTACCTTTTTTACAAACTCCTCCCTTGCAGAGCCCCCAAAGGATTCCTTTATCTTGTATCCGTTGTATTTGCTAGGGTTATGGGAGGCTGTGATCATCACACCACCGTCAAAGCCTAGGTACTTTACCCCAAAGGATACCATTGGCGTTGTGCATTCTCTCTCCGAAAGGTAAGCTTCAAGCCCAAGGGTCAAAAAGACCTTGCATACCTCCTGTGCGAATTCCTTGCTTAAGAATCTCCTGTCATAGCCCACCACCACCCTCTTTTTACCTTCCTCCTGGAGCACCAGTCCATGAGCATAGGCCACCTTTCTTACGTTTTCAAAGGTAAATTGCTCTCCTATTACCGCCCTCCAACCATCGGTGCCAAACTTTATGAGGTTATTCAAGGAATCCCTCATCGGCACGCTCCTCCAACCTCTAAAGAAACTAACCGCTTCCTCATCTTATCCTACACCCCTTCCACCAACAATGACTTCAGAGAAGAAGGGTCTTTTGGTAAGGCCTTTCCAAGAATAGGGAAAAGAAGGGCTACCTTCAGAACTTGCCGAGCACTTTGAAGGGTAGTTTAGGTCAGGGAATAACTGTCTTAGTCTTTGGTATATTTGGGCATGTAAGTTTTTTGTTTTTTCTTTTTCCAACTCTTTTAACATGTTGTATGCAATACGGATAGCTAACGATTGCTTACGCATAAGCTTTATGAGTTTTCCTTTGCCTTTCTTTTTTAGTTCAAGCTTAAACTGTAAGCTAACAAACATCAGAATTAGATTTTAGCTTTAAAACTCTTGTGTGTCAATGC
>JAEMPM010000026.1:4307-8076 GCA_022759285.1 Thermocrinis sp. | reverse complement strand
TAAAGACCATAAAGATTAAAACAATTAGTTTTCTTTATAAAGTATTAAAGCCCGCTGTAAAGGTTCCATTTGGTCTATTACTAAGATTGTATTTCGCCAAAAAACTAAAGTTTGAGCCAGATAAAGTAAATAGCATACTAATTCTACCAGCTTATAGCGGATTAGGAGACAACATAATGCTCTCATATTATGTACATGATTTACTAAATAGTAAAAAGAAGTTAGAAGTATATATAATATCCCCTCACCATAATTTTTGGAAAGTGTTGGATTATGAAAATATTAATACAATTCATTTCCCAAAAAGTAGATTGGAACTACTTAGAATTTTGAGAGCTAATAACAAGTCATTTGATTTAGTTATTTTTTCATCGCCTTTCACTAGGTATCTCAAGATTTTTCCCTTAATAAAAGCAAAATATAAAATATGCTATGATCCTTTGGACTTTGCTTTCAGGAGACCTAAACTCAGGGCTTTAGGTAACATAGATGTAAAAGGCTGCAGTGCATATGATCTACGCGATAGTTTTTACGGAGAATCATTGGGAAATCTGCTGAGATGCTGTGGGTTTGCTGTAAAAGAAAAAATACCTAAACTTAGAAATACCGATGATTATAAGCTTTCTTCACAAAAGACAGTTATACTTTTTGCTTATTCAAGAGATGAACTAAGGAAAATTCCTGATCATTTTTGGATTAATTTGTGTTATAACATCATCCAATCAGGTTATGAAGTTCTAATCCTTTACGATGACGAAGCTAAAGCATACAGCCAAAAACTGATAGCTTCTTTAAACAATGTGGTAAAAGGTATATACACTGATAGTATAGAAAAAACAATTCAAATACTAAACAGTGCATATGCTGTAATATGTCCTGATGGTGTACTTTTGCACATGAGCATTTTATCTAAAGTGAAGAAGATAGTGACATTTTTTACTATCGTTGAACCTAAGCATAGAATACCTGAAATTGCGTATAAGACTAAGAAAATTAAAACTATCAAGATTGAGGGACCCAAACTAAAAGATATTATTTCAAGATTTAGTGTGTTTGACTCTTCCTCTATGCCTGAATATTACTCTAGAATTCGTGATTTCTATTTTGAAGCATGCAAAGAAGAAAAAGACAGAGTTATTAAGGAAAACGAAGAAAAATATATTAACGAAATCTTGGAATTTTTAAAATGTGCCGAATAAACGATACTCTTTACTACTCAATCCTATATCCAAAGCTCTGTACTAAGTCTGGTCTTTTCCTCCAGTCTGGCTTTACCCTAACATAGAGTTCCAAATAGACCTTTCTGCCAGTTATAAGCTCCAACTCTTCCCTTGCCATCTTTCCAATGGACTTTAACCTTTGCCCATCTTTGCCTATGATTATGGGTTTGTAGTTTTCTCTATCCACTATTATGTCTGCTTTTATGACCAGAACCCTTGGGTCGTGTCTCCCGTCGGTGATCTCATTGACCACTACCGCTACACCTTGAGGAATTTCTTGATGGACTTTTAGCAGAACCTTTTCCCTGATCACCTCCGCCACCAAGAGCCTAAACGGAAGGTCTGTTATCATCTCCTCCGGAAAGAGAGGTTCACCCTCCGGTAGGTAGTTAAGGATTACCGTTAAAAGCCTGTCTATGTTAAAGCCCTTTTGGGCACTTATGGGGATGACTTCCTTAAACTCCGGATGCTTCTTTGAGATCTCCTCCACAAAGGGTAAAAGGTTCTCCAAAGGACCTATTTTATCCACCTTGTTTATTACCAAGATTACAGGCTTTTCTCCCGCATAGGGCTTTACATAGTTTTCAAAGACCATTTCGTCATCATCCCTCCAGCCATCCTCTGCGTCCATCATAAAGAGGATAACGTCTGCATCCTGCAAAGATGCTCCAGCGGCGCCAACCATAGCTTCCCCTAAGGCATCCCTTGGCTTATATATACCGGGAGTATCTAGGAATATGATCTGGGCTTCGTTTGGAATATTTTTTACACCCAAAACCCTTATCCTAGTGGTACCAGGCTTTGGAGAAACTATAGACAGCTTGGTACCAATCAGGTTGTTCAAAAGGGTGGATTTACCTACATTAGGCTTTCCAACTATAGCTACGTACCCAACCTTCATATTCTCTCCGCAATAGCTTTGGCAAAGTCCATAGTAGATAACGCCTTTGCCTCTACACCCATCTTTCTAAAGCCGTTGGCTATGTCTGGAGTTCCGACTCTATCTTCTATTGCCCTCTTTACCGCATCGTATATAAGCTGAGCTGCCTCCTTCCAACCCAAGTACTCCAACATCATAGCTCCGGAGAGGGTCAAGGAAAGTGGGTTGGCTATACCTTTGCCCGCGATATCGTATGCAGTTCCGTGGGTACTTTCGAAGAGGGCATAGCCGTCGCCTATGTTTCCGCTCGGCACAAAACCTGGACCACCAACCAGTGCGGAAGCCAAGTCCGATATGTAATCACCGTTTAGGTTTTGGGTGATAATCACGTCATAGGCTTCGGGCTTTAGAACTAACTGCATAAGCATTTGGTCTGTTATGACCTTTACCATAAGTACCTGCCCATCCTTTGGTTCTCCTTCGGTGATAACTTTTCCTTCAAACTCCGGCTCTTTTGCCACTTCAAAAGCCCAGTTCATAAAAGCTCCTTCTGTGGCCTTCATAATGTTTCCCTTTCCTACAACTGCAACCACCTTTTTGTTGTTTTCTAAGGCATACCTGAGGGCTTTTCTTACATGTCTTTTGGTCTTCCACTCACTCATGGGCTTGACTGTTATCCCACAGTCCTCAGGAAGGGCATACTCAGAAACGCCCATCTCCTCTATTAAGAACTTTCTTACCTTTTGAGTTCTTTCGTCCTTCGGCATAAACTCTATTGCCATGTACACATCATCAGAGTTTTCCCTGAAGATGGCTACGTTTACCCTCTCGGGGTTTGGTATAGGAGAGGGCTGTCCCAGCCAATAGACGGGTCTTATGGCAGAGTAAAAGTCCATAGACTGCCTGAGGATTGCGTTCAAAGATTTCCCTCCCTTACCCACAGGGGTGCCAAGAGGTCCTTTTATGGCTACTATGGCTTCTTTTAAAACCTCCAAGGTTTCCTTTGGCATCCTTTCACCGGTTTTTTCCTCCGCCTTATCTCCCGCCAAAAGCTCCACCCAGTATATAGCCCTTGAACCACCGTAAGCCTTCTCTACTGCCTTATTTACCACCATAATCATGGCGGGAGCGATTTCTGGACCTATTCCGTCCCCTTCTATATAGGGAATTATAGGATTGTTTGGTACCTCTAGGCTTTTGTCTTCTCTAAGCTTTATAAACTGTCCCTCTTGCGGAATTATCGCCTTACCGGACCACGCAAAGACCCTTTCCATTTAAAACCTCCTTACAAAATCTTACAAGAAATTATATCTAATATAGCTAATCTAAAGAGAGGGCAAATTGCAGTGAAAAAGTAATATACTATTTAGCTTATGGAACAGATAGGAATTGAAGACTTTCTGAAGTTAGACATCAGGGTAGCAAAAGTGCTATCTGCTGAGAGGATAGAAGGTTCAGAAAAGCTTTTAAAGTTGAGGGTATCTTTGGGGAATGAAGAGAGAATACTGGTGGCTGGTATAGGAAAGCACTATACACCAGAGGAGCTTGTAGGGAAAAAGGTCGTCATGCTGGCAAACTTAAAGCCCCGCAAGATCTTTGGAATAGAATCCCAGGGCATGATCTTAGCGGCGGGAGACGGAGAAAATCTATCCATCCTTCTGCCGGAAAA
>JAEMPM010000026.1:0-4207 GCA_022759285.1 Thermocrinis sp. | reverse complement strand
GGTGCTGTATTGGGTGGAACTATAACAGAGATAGCTCAAAGGGCTGCAAAGGAAGCGGCAATGGCTAACAGACCAGTAGAATACAGGTCTGAGGACGGAAGAGAAAGGGTATATGCTGAGCCCGTAGCAACCAGAGGAGATTGCAAAATAGTAAAAACGAACTACTATCAAAACGGTAAGTTAGTGAAGACAGAAGAAAAGGAAGTGTGTCCATAAATAAGTAAAATAGGGGGCTTTTAGGCCCCCTTACATCCAGTATTTATTATTCCAAAACTACCGGACCTTTTCCTGTAAGCTATCTTAAGCTCACCGGTCTTTGCATCCACAAAGGGCAAAAAGAAGACTCCACTTTCCTGAAGTTCAAAGATTGCATCCTCCACGCTCATAGGTTTATCTATCACGAGTTCTTCTTCAATTATCGTAGGTCTTTCTCTTTCTATTTCTTTTGAAGGTACGGTTATAGAGCTAATTAGTTCTTCCTTTATCTTGTGTCCTATTCTTCTTTGTTCTAACCTTCTTTGCTTTAGCTTTATAAGCTGTCTTTCTACCTCATCAAGGACCTTGTCCAAGGCGGAAAATACATCCACATCCTCTTCCCAAGCGTGTATTACTCCGCCACCAGAGGTCTTCAAATAGATATCTAAATCAACTCTAAAAACCGTTGGTCTGCTCTCACCAGCGTAATCTTTGTGCTTTGCCCTGGAGGTAGAGAGCGTTACAACTGCCTCCACTTGGTCCTCCTCTGCTTCTTTTAAAAGCCTTGAAAATCTTTCAAGCTTACCCTCCACAAAACTCTTCATTGCATCAGTCCATTCCACACTCTTACCAATAAACTCTACGTTCATATAGCTTCCTCCTGCGTTTTTTTTGTAAGAGTATAAAATTTTAAATCAAACTGCCAGTTTTTCCAATTCCTTGCGCTTTAGTATTTCTATATATCCTCTATCTGTGTTTATAATTCCCATCTTTTTCCATTTGCTCATAACTCTTATGGCAGTTTCCACAGTTGTACCAGTCATTTCTGCTATATCGTTTCTGGTCAAAGGTGCGTCTATTATTATGGTGTCTTTATGCTTTTTACCTATACGGTCTGCTATTTCCAAAAGCACCCGAGCTATTCTTTCTTCCACCTTTCCGCCCGCTATGCTCTTTAAGGTATCGTAAGCGTGTAAAAGGGTGGCGGTAGCCTCACAGGTCATCTTTATGGCAATAGCTGGATGTTTTATGGCAAGGTTTATAAAGTCTTTGTTAGATATGTAAAGGGTTCTGGAGTCTGTTATAGCCCTTGCGGTATAGGTATTTTTGGGCACTTTTTTACCCCATTCTATCCATCCGAATATATCCCCTGGATAAACAAGACGTACTATAACGATCTTTGCATCGTGGGTCTCTTTGAGAAGCTTAATTAGACCATCCAAAAGTATGTATATGCCAGGTTCTCCTTCTTCCTCAAAGAAGAGATACTCTCCCTTTTTGAAGATCCTCTCCTGCATGTATTGAACAGCATGCGCAAGCTCCTTCTCAGAAAGATCCTCAAAAAGGTGAAGTTTTCTTAAAGTCTGAGCTTTCCCTTCTCCAGAAGTAGCTTCTGCCATCCTCTTCCTCCTATTAATACTGTCGGTTCAAATATCACATAATCTGTATGAAAGGGGACTTTGTTTGTCCCACCAAAAGTATGGTTATCTCCTATGGCTATGTGAATAGTACCCTTTATCTTCTCACACTCTAAGATGTTTTCCGGATTTTTAGCCTTCGGGTTTGTCCCAACACCAAACTCTGCGATAATCCTTGCTTTTTCATGTTTTTTGAAAACTTCCTCCAAATAATGCACATAAGGGTCAAAGCCCTCAATGCTATCCACCGCACCATCTTTGAACTTAAAGGTTATTGGTTCATCTAGTTTTCTATCAGGACCATAAAGAATGGTCATACTACCAAAGGCAGAATCCTCCAACGGTGCTATAAAGGATTCTCCCGCAGGAAGATTTCCATAATCTCCCGGTTTATGAAACAGCCCCGTATCCGGTATGCCTTGCCTTCCCTTTATTGAAAACTCAAGTTTTGTCCCTTCTGCTTTTATATCCACCCACTCACCCTCCGTAAGAATGTCCGCCACCTCTTCGCTCACTTTACTAACTTCCACCCAATCCACATCCATAGGACCATAGAACATATCCGGTTCAAAAAGTGGCATGGATGCATACCTTGCTCCAAAATGCTCGGTAAGAACCTTTCTATAAAAGGTATGAGTGGTGGAATAGTAAGGAAAGGCCACAACCACGTTTGGAACCTCTTCTGCGTAGCTTCTAAGTATGTTTACCACTTCTTCTTCTGAGTAATTTTCCTTGTTCAGAACCTTCTCAAAAAAGCCAGCCTCCTTTAGTACATCAACCGCTTTATCTCCAAAGGTTACTCTCCAAACCTCCTCCGGAGGTTCCTTCCCATGTCCGCCTAGGCTACCGTAGCATACCTTCTTTACCCACTTGGCAAGTCCACTGCCTACATTGTAAAACTCCAAAAGTAAGTCCGCCAAATAGTCTTTTGTGTCATCAGTAATCAGCAAAAGCCCCTCGGAGGGCTGTAGGTTCATGTTTATTAGATAGAGTCTTTCGATATACCTTTCAAACATTACTATAAAAAATTTAAACTAACTTAAGCTTAAGGTAAAGGCAACCTAACAGTTCCCAAAAGATACTTAAGGTCATTATCGGTAAACAATACACCAACACCAACCATTCCACCCCTGAACTTACTATTCAGGAGATCATCACCGCCTACCCTAATGTACAGAGGTCCTATTGTGTTGTATTGAACACCCACCTGCAAGTTAGGTTTGAGTTTTTTACCCTGAAAGTCTGCTTTCCTTCCAAAGTCCCAAAGGTCAGAATAGAACATTATACTTTTGCTATAGATCAGATCAAAGCCAACACCGCCCGCCGACTCTTTCAAACCTCCCCTAAAAACAAACTCCTTACCAGCTATAGGAAAAATCCTTGCATATTGAAGGGTAAATTGCGGATTAAACTGCTTTTTTACTACAGTGCCAGTTGTTGATGTTTCTTCGTAGGTTATCTTACCCTTTGAGTTACCCACAACTTCCGCTAAATAGTACTTATCATTATTCGGTTGAACCTTTATACTTAAAATTCCTTTACCATCTCCACCCTTATACAACTCCCCTCTAAAACCTATGTAAAGATTGGTTCTCTTTGCAACATTTCCAACCTCAGAAAATGTCCTCGTGGCAGATGTTATGTTTTTGTATAGTTCTTCATCCTTTATAAGCTTACCGAGGGTTCCCTCGCCTCTTTCAATTTGCGCAAGGATAAGGTTTAGCTTCTGAGTTGCCTCCGATAGGTTCCTCGTGGTAGCCCTTAGGTCTTCCCTGTTTTCCGAAACAACGGTGTTAAGGTTTTTAGAAAGTTCGTTAAGATTTTTTACCAGCTGAGGAAACTCTGTCTTTATACTTTGGGAAAGCTCTCTGAGATTTTGAACTACTTCTCTTATATCTTTCCTATTTTCTGAGGCAATACCCTCTAAAGTAATCGCCAATCTGTCAATGTTTTCTATAGTCTTTGGAAGCGTTCTGCTTAAATCATCCGCTAAAACTCTTATGGAGTATATGGCACCCTTTAGGTTTTCTCTGTTCTCAAGAACTACTTGATTTAGGTTGTGTGTAAGAGCTTCTAAGTTAATAACTAACTGTCTTAAATCTTGCCTATTTTCTTCCAAAATGACCTTAAAGCTCTCTGCAAGTGCCTTAATCGATTGCGCCGCCTCTGCAATATCCTTTATCATCTTGTCAGTGTCCGCAAAACCAGTGGTTTGAGCTATAACTCCCCCTTCTTCAAGCAAACCTGCTTGAGGGCTACCCGGATATATGGCAAGGTATTTATCACCCATAAGACCCAATGTTCCTATTCCCGCAGACGCATCTTTGTATATAGCAACGGACTTATCCACCTCAAAAACCACCTTAACCCTACCATTCTCTAAGCTAACACTCCTCACCTTACCGCTTTTTATACCCGCCACCCTAACATCTGCCCCCACAGAAAGCCCAGCAACGTCAGGAAAATACACTATGTAGATCTTTGTGTTGGGTTTAAAAACCGGAATCTCTCCAAAGGTTAAAATCAAGAAAGCAAAGGCAGCCGCTACCGCGAGCACAAAAGCACCTAACTTTGCTTCATTGGAAAATCTCATA
>JAEMPM010000080.1:5177-8116 GCA_022759285.1 Thermocrinis sp. | reverse complement strand
ATAGGTGTTAGCAACTACCACTACTGCCTTGTGAAAAACGGAATTCCTTGGGAGTCAGACCAGCACCTACGGTTTGCAAACAGTCTCTTTGAAAGGATAGCCTACTACGCCATAAAAGGTTCAATGGAGCTTGCGAAAGAGAGAGGCAAATACCCGCTTTTTGATGGGTCAGACTGGAGCAAGGGCATATTCTTTGGAAGGACGCCAGAAGAAAACCAAAGGCTTTCTCAGGAAAACAAAAACAACTTTGATTGGATAGGGCTGGCAGAGGAGGTTAAAAGGAATGGAATGAGGAATGCATATCTCTTAGCTCTTATGCCTACTGGTTCTACTTCTTTGATAGTGGGTGCTACTCCTTCTATAGACCCGATCTTTGCCAAGTTCTACAAAGAGGAAAACATGTCGGGCATTTTGCCTCAGGTTCCGCCTGAGGTGGATAAATACTTTTGGCACTACAAGTCTGCCTATAACATAGACCAAGAGTGGGTCATCCGTGCAGCGGCGGAGCGTCAAAAGTGGATAGACCAAGCCCAGAGCCTAAACCTGTTTATTGACCCTGAAAGAATAGACGGTCCTACTCTCTCACGGCTTTACACCTTAGCTTGGGAACTTGGACTAAAGACTGTGTATTATTGTAGGAGTAAGTCCATAACAGATATAGAGGAATGCGAAAGCTGTGCAACATAAGGTTGGTGATTTTTGATCTTGATGGCACGCTCATTGACTCTGCGGAGGACATAGCCCTCCATGTTGGTCGTGTTTATAGAGAGCTCAAAGGTAAGGATGTACCCGTCGATGAGGTTAAAAAGAACATAGGAGACGGTGCCCGAAGCCTTTTGGCAAACTTCTTTCAAGGGCAAGAGTTAGAGGAGGCTCTGGAGAGGTTTTTACACCACTACATTTCAGAGCCAGTAATACACACCAAGCCTTACGAAGGGGTAATGGAGACCCTGGATAGCCTGAAGGAAAGGGGAATCCTTTTAGCTATTGCTACCAACAAGCCCCATGCCATAACTTTGGAGGTGCTAAAAAGGCTGAAGATGCTTCACTACTTTGATGAGGTGCTGGGTGCGGACCTGTTACCGGAGAAAAAGCCTTCCCCTTTGCCTCTGTTGGAAATAGCCAAACGTTTAAATGTTCCTCCTGAATTTGGCCTGATGGTGGGAGACTCAGAAAACGATATTCTGGCAGGAAGAAGGGCAGGAATGCTAACTGCCCATGCCTGTTGGGGATACAAAGCTCCCCAGAGCCCACCGGATTACCATTTGGACCATCCGAAAAAGCTTTTGCACCTAATCGACTGACTGGTCGGTATGTTATAATTTTGCCCAACATGTGGGTACTTCTTTTAAGCTTGGTTCTTTTGTTTGCCTGCGGGAAAAAGGAACAAAAACCCCAAGAGCAAAGAGCACAAAAATCCGTGGTCATAACCACCTATACAGTCTCAAGCCAGGAGGTGGAGGAATATTACACCACAAAGGGCTACTTTGAGTCTCTTCAGGATGTAATTCTTAAGCCAGAAGTAAACGGGAGGGTTGTTCAACTTTATGTGGAAGAAGGTGCCTTTGTAAAGGCAGGACAGCCGCTTTTAAAGATAGATCCCTCCGAATACGAAAACACCCTTAGACAGCTTCGGGCACAGCTCTCTCAGGCAAAGGTTAACTATGAGAACCAGAGGGCTATAGTTGAGAGAAGAAGGATGCTCTTTGAGAAGGAGCTGATTGCAAAGGAAGAGTATGACAACGCCTTGGCACAGCTCAGGGCTCAAGAGGAACTCTTAAAATCTATAAGTTCTCAGATAGCCAACGCACAGCTTATGGTTTCGAGGACTGTCCTTAGAGCACCTTTTTCTGGCTACGTTGCCCAACGTTTTGTAAGTGTGGGAGACTATCTAACTCCCCAGTCTCAAACTTTCAGGCTTGTATCCTTGAATCCCCTAAGGGTGGTCTTTCAGATTCCCCAGGAACTGATAGCCTTTGGCAAAATGGGTAAAATGGTGGATTTGGAGGTAGAGGGTGTAGGAACATTAAAAGGAAAGGTAGTCTTTGTGTCTCCTACCGCAGACCAAAGCAGGCTTTTGACCCTGAAGGCACTGGTGGATAACAGAGAGAATCTGATAAAACCAGGCATGTATGCCTTAGTTAAACTACCCACCCAAAAGGTTTCTGCCTTTGTAGTTCCCGAGAGGGCTGTTGTTCTAAGGGGAACCAAAAAGATCGTGTGGAAGGTGGAGGGACAAAAGGTTATACCAGTGGAGGTGCAGGTCCTAAAGCAGGAAGATGGAAAAGTATACATCAAGGCTGACCTTAAGGATGGCGATCAAATAGCCTTAGATAACGCCTCATTGCTCGTAGAAGGCATTGCAGTGGAGATAAAGCGGTGAGGGTAATAGTACTTTTGCTTTTAATTTTGGGTTTTGCTAGGGCTATTACCTTAGAACAAGCCCTTGAGCTTGCCAAAGAGAGGGCAAACCAGATAAGGCTTTCAGAACTGGACATAAAAAAGGCAGAAGAAGAGATCAAGAAAGCAAGGGCTAACATCCTACCACAAATAAGCGTTTCATACGGCTACACCTACTATGGACAGGACTTAGCTTTTGGGTACACGCCCCACAACAAACAAAGCGCAGCCCTCCAACTAAACCAGGCTATCTTTAACAAACAAATTTTTGAACTTATAAAATTGGCAAACATCCAAAAGGAACTTCAAAGCCTTATCAAAGAGGACGTGCAAAGAACATTGGAAAGTCAAGTAAAAGACCTATTCTATGGACTTTTATACAGAAAGGCAATCATAAAGCTTCAAGAGGAAAACCTTGCTTACTGGGAGGAATACTACAAAGTAGTCTCTGCCAAGTTTTCTGTGGGGGTGGTGCCCAAGGTAGAGCTTCTAAGAGCACGGTCCCAGCTTGAGCAGGCAAAGGCTCAACTTGAGCAGGC
>JAEMPM010000080.1:0-5077 GCA_022759285.1 Thermocrinis sp. | reverse complement strand
CTGATCTTTGATGGCTTTTCAAGGGAAGCGGAAATATCGGAAGCGGAGTTGGACCTTCTCAAACAGAGAGAAAACCTGTTGCAGTTAGAGTATGACCTTAAGGCAAAGTTAAAGAACACAATTCTTTCTATAAATTCCCTTCAAACTCAAATAAGGGCAGTGCAAAGCTCGTTGGAGTTCGCCAAGGAGAGCTTAAGGTTATCCACTGAAAGATACAGAGTAGGAGTAGGCAGTCAGTTGGAGGTATTGGAGGCTAGGACAAACTACAACAATCTCTTGTCAACTTACTATCTTCTTCTTTATCAATATAACTCCTCCTTGGCAAACTTGGAAAGGCTAACTCAATGAGTTCTGCTAAGGAAAGGCTCCTTGAATCTGCAAAAAGGCTCTTTTCCCAAAAAGGTTATTACGCCACCAGTGTGGAGGACATTGTGGAAAGTGCGGGGGTGTCCAAGGGTACTTTTTACTTTTACTTCAAAAGTAAAGAGGAGCTCTTTAAAAGTTTAGTAGAGGAGATGCATTTAAACATTGTGAAAAGGTTGGAGAATTTTCTGGAAAAGGAATTACCTTTGGAGGATGCACTGATTGAATACGCTAAGGTGTTTTTGGAAGACATATACCAAAACAGGCATATAGCCCAGATTTTTCTTTTCCAATTGGTGGGAACCAATGAGGAATTTAGGGAGCTTTATTACACCAAAATAGCTCACTTGAGGGAACTGTTAACCAAAATGGTGGATAGAGCTATTCAAAAGGGAGAGATAAACTACAAAAACGCAGAAAATATAGTTAATTTGTATGCAGGATTTTTGAGAATGTTAGTGCTTGAGTATGTTTTTAGGGAAAAGGAGCCGGATTTGGAGAGGGTAAAAAGCTTAGCCCAAGAGGGTGTGAAGGTACTCTTTAGAGGGCTAAAAAATGCTTAGAATTTTTGTTTTTTTGGCTTTTCTGGTTCATCAATCTTGGGCAATAGGACTGTTTGATGTTATTCAAAGGGCTTTGGAGAAAAACCCTGAACTTTCAGCCCTAAAGCAAGATCTACAGTCTGCTAATCTATCACTTTCTGCAGAAAAACAACTCTTTATGCCAGAGTTCTCTTTTACATACAGCTACACCTACAGCTTTGAAAAGCAAACCTTTAACATACCCATCTTCAGCGGATTGCAGGTGGAAAGTGCCAAAAAGTCTTATCAGACCTTTCAGACAAGGCTCAGGTATACAGTCTTTGATGGGTTCGCCAGAAACTTTTCCGTTGCCTTGGCAAGTTCAAACCTAAAAAGTAAGGAATTTTTACTGAAAGAAAAGGTTGAAAGCCTGAAGCTTGATGTCATTTCAGCATACTTGGATGTGCTTTCTGCAAAAGGTGTGGTCTCTGCCATAGAGAAACAGAGGTCTGCGATTTTGCTTCAGGTTCAAACTGCGGAAGCTTTCTACCAGAAGGGTCTCGTTGCCGTAACGGATGTTCTGCAGGCAAAGGTGCGTCTGGCGGAGGTGGAAAGAGATCTAAGAAAGGCGCAGGGGGATTACAGGGTTGCCTTGGCAAACCTCTCCAGACTTTCTGGCATGCCAGAGGAAGAACTTTTAGACTTGGAAGAGCCAAAGGTAAAGGTGGATGTTAAACCCTTGGAATTTTACTTGCAAAACGCAAAGGAGAGAAACATTCTCAAGGCTCAAAGGCAAGCCATAGAAGCCTCTAGAGCACAAAAGGGCATTGCCAAAAGCCAGTTTTTCCCAAAGCTCTTTGTGGAAGGCATTTATACCTATTCAGACCAAAATCCCAGCATAAGACCAAAGGGTGTATTTAGTATTGTAGGTGGCGTTGCCCTGAGCTTTCAGGGTATAAGACCTTACTATCAGGAACTCTCCTTTGGTGCTTTGGAACTGAAGGCACAAAAAGAGTATGAAGACCTACTGGATAAGGTCCAGCTTGAGGTAAAGAGGGCTTACGAGGAGCTGTTGGTTGCTCAAGACAACTTAAAGGTTGCCCAATCTGCTTTGGCTTTTGCGGAGAAGTTCTTTGAACTTTCTAAAGAGCAGTATGCCAACCAGATAATAAGCCAGAGAGAGCTTTTGGAAGCGGAAGCTAGCTTAACCAGGGCAAGGGTGGATAGGATAATCGCCTACTATCAGTTTCTTAAGCAATACTACAGGCTTTTAATGGTTTCCGGGCTTGAGGTAGAGCCATGAAAAAGGTTTCGGGCGTAGCCCTTTTGGTGTTTATAAGTCTTCTTTTTGCTGTCTATGCTGTGCGGTGGGTCAAGCACAGAATGGAATATGCAGTTAGCGATGCTGTCTTTGTAAAGGCAGACCAGATGGCAACCCTATCCTTTCAGGTCTCTGGCAAAGTTGTAAAAATAAACAAGGATCTGGGAGACTTTGTGAAGGCGGGCGAAGTGCTGGCGGAAATTGAACCGGAGGATTACAAGCTTCAAGTAGAAGCCTTGGAGGAAAAGATAAAGTCCCTCAAAGCCCAGAGGTCTGCTTTGCAACTTGAGATAAGCAGGGTCTCAAAGGAACTGAGCTTAGGTGTGGAAAGCTCCTCTTTAGCTTTTGAAGAGCTTGCAAAAAGGGAAGAGAACCTTCTAAGTCAAAAAAGGGAGGTTGAAGCCCAGTTGGAGCTTTTGAAAAGGGACAGGGAAAGGTTCAAGGAGCTTTTGGACAAAGGTCTAATTCCTCAAAGAAAGTACGAAGAGATTGACACCAACTATAGGGTGATGCTTGAGAAGAAAAAAGCCATAGAAAAGTCCATAGAGGAGCTTCAAACTGCCAAAAGAAAGGCTATGGTGGGCGTAAGCACCGCAAGGGTGTCTCTGGGAAGGGTGCAGGAGCTTCAAAAACAGTTGGAGGTTTTGGATGGGGAGCTTTCCGCCTTAGAGAGGCAGAGAGAGTTAGCACAGAGAAACCTTGAATATACAAAGCTTAGAGCACCCTTTGATGGGATCGTAGCCAAGAGATTCATAAGCGTAGGGGATTTGGTAAAACCTGGTCAGCCAGCCTTTAGCGTTATGAACTTGGACAGCCTTTATGTGGAGGTGCTTTTAGAAGAGACAAAGCTAAAGGGTGTGCAAAAGGGGAGCAAGGCTTATGTTATGCTTGATGCTTACCCGGGCTTGGTTCTTGAAGGAGAGGTGGAGGAAATAAGCCCAGCCTCCGCTGCCACCTTTGCCTTGGCTCCAAGGGATGTTTCTGCGGGGGAATTTACCAAGGTTGTCCAGAGGATTCCTGTTAAGATCAAGCTAAAAAACGAAGACAAGAAACTCCTTCGGGTGGGCATGGGTGGAAGGGTGGAGATAAAAAGGCAGTGATGGAAGAAAAACCTCTTCATGAGAGCCTAAGCACCGTCCAGCGGGTTTTTCTGACCTTTTCTTTGATGGTGGGGGTGTTTATGGCTATTTTGGATACCACCATCGTGGACATTATAGTGCCGAAGATGATGGCACCTTTATCCACAGACCTTTATGGGGTGCAGTGGGTGATCACTACATACATGACCGCCGCAGCCACTGCCATAATGCTGGTAGAGTGGTTGGAAACAAAGGTGGGGTTAAAGAAGGTATTTACCACTGGGCTCTTTCTGTTTACCACCTCTTCCTTTTTTGCGGGCAATGCCCAGAGCTTGGAGTGGATGATTACTGCCAGGGTAGTTCAAGGCTTTGGAGAGTCTCTAATAATTGTCAGCGCGGAAGCTATGCTCTTTTCCGCTTACGCACCAGAAAAGAGGGGGCTGGCTATGGGTATTTATGGTTTGGGTGTTAGCTTTGCACCCGCCCTAGGTCCTACCCTTGGGGGATGGATCGCAGAACACATAGACTGGAGGTGGGTCTTTTACATAAACGTTCCCGTAGGCATTCTCAACTTTTTGGGTGCCACGTTCTTCCTGCCCAACTACAAGCCCAAGCATACCTTTAGGTTGAACTTTGTATCTTTTTTCTTCCTCTCGGTGGCTACCGTTTCATTGCTTATAGTTCTCTCAAAGGGTCAGCAGTTAGGTTGGTTCTCCTCCGAGCTCATTGGCTATCTTACCTTTCTTTCTATAGGCTCTTTTCTTCTCTTTGCCCTTTCCGAACTTTTATCAAAAAACAGGCTGATAGATTACTCCATCTTTCGTATAAAAGAGTTCGTGGTAGCCTTTTGGGTTTATTGTTTTGTTCTCGGCTTTTCTATGTATCAAGTTTTTTACCTTTTGCCCTTGTACTTTGAAAAGCTTAAGGGTCTTACCACCTTTCAAGCAGGGCTGCACGTACTCCCCTTAGCCCTAAGTTTAGGTTTGTTTTCTCCTGTAGCAGGAATCATAAGCGATAAAAAGTCCAGCCTTCTACCCTTGATTATTGCCTCTGCTTTATACCTATACTCGGTTTTCTTTATACTTTCAGACTTTAACTATTACACACCTTCCCTTGAATCTGCCTTTCTTTTGGTGCCTCTGGGCATAGGCATGGGCTTTTTCTTTGCACCTATTACCAACCTGGCACTCAAGAATTTGGGCGATAAAACCACTTTGGGTGTCAGCCTTATGCATTACATAAGATTCGTGGGTGGTTCATTCGGCACCGCCCTGGCTACCAGCGACCTTCAAAAGTTTATGGCGGAAAACTACGACAGAATGGTGGAGATTCAAAACTACCAAAGGGCTTGGTCCTTTTTGGAAATCTTAACCGAGTGGGGAGGTTTAACAGAGGAAAAGGCAAAATACTATCTTCAATCCATCCAAAGCCTTTATGCCCTCTCAGACAGCTTTGAAAGGACTTTTTTTAATGCAGGATACTGGGCTCTCCTAGGAATTATTCCCATACTCTACCTTCTTTATCAATCCAAAAAGAGCCTAAAACCTTCCATGAATGAAAGGGCTTGATGGTATTCCCTCTGAGTTATTCTTCTGCTAAGTTCTGGATACTTCCAAGCCATGTAAGATGGATAATACTGATCTATCACGTTCACAACCATGTTTTTAGACAGAGAACCTAAAAACTCTGCTACCTTTCCGGTCCCTGCAAGTCCATTGGAAAGTACCAAGTGCGAAGCTGTCTAATGAGAATTGGAAGAGAAACGGGAAGATGAGGTATAGGGTAGAGCAGTT
>JAEMPM010000165.1 GCA_022759285.1 Thermocrinis sp. | reverse complement strand
GATGTTTTTAATCTGTCAAGGACTTTAAGACAGGAGTTTGAAGGAATTCCTTTTCTTTTGATGACCTATTACAACCCAATTTTTAGGATGGGTCTGGAAAGGTTTGTAAAGCTCGCCAAGGATAACGGAATAGATGGCTTTATAGTGCCAGACCTACCGCCGGAGGAGTGCTTGGACCTAAAAAGGTTGTGCGAAAGGGAAGGTATGTCCCTTGTTCTTTTGGCGTCTCCCACCAGCACCGAAAAAAGGCTCAGGCTCATATGCGAGCATACAGACCATATTACCTACTTTGTTTCCCTGACTGGAACCACTGGCGAGAGGGATGTCCTTCCTTTAGAGAGGCTAAAAGAGCGTTTAGCCCTATACAGGAGGGTATGTAAAAAGCCTGTGGTGGTGGGCTTTGGTATATCAAAAGGAGAGCAAGCTAAAGCGGTGGCGGAACTATCTGACGGTGTGGTGGTAGGTAGTGCCTTTGTAAAGCTCTGCGGTGAAAGAAGGTTTGAAGAGCTAAGGGAAAAGGTCAGGGAGATAAAGGAAAGCTTGCTTTCCCTTAGCCTTTCCAGAAATTTATAACGGGCATACGCCAATCTCTGTTAAAGCTCCTTTTGCTGATCTTGGTACCAAGGGGTGCTTGCTTTCTCTTGTACTCTGCCTTTCTGAGCATACCGATGACCTTTTCCACCACTGCCTTATCAAAGCCCCTGCGAATGATCTCTTCTTTTGATAAGCCCTCCTCTATGTACAAGCTCAAGATGTGGTCAAGAAGCTCGTAGGGTGGAAGGGTATCTTGGTCTGTTTGGTTGGGTCTTAGCTCTGCGGTAGGTGGTCTAACAAACAGCCCTTCGGGTATATCCGGTTTTATGGAGTTTCTGTACCGAGCAAGCCTATAAACCATAGTCTTATAAACATCCTTTATAGGAGCAAAGCCTCCTGCCATGTCTCCGTATATGGTAGTGTAGCCTACCGAAGACTCACTTTTGTTAGAAGTGGAAAGCACAAGCCAGTGGTGTTTGTTGGAAAGGTAAAAGAGTATGTTTGCCCTTATACGAGCTTGAAGATTTTCCTCTGCCAAGTTAATCTCCTTGCTTCCGAAAAGTTTTCTGTATGTGTTAAATAGCTCATCTATGGGATAGACCAAAAGCTCGATGCCAAGATTCTTTGCCAACTCAAAGGCGTATTTTTTGCTCTCTTCGGAGGTGAATGGGGAGGGCATGAACACACCAACTACGTTTTCTTTTCCAAGGGCATCCACTCCGAGGCAAGCGGTAAGGGCAGAGTCTATGCCACCGGATATACCAACCACCGCCTTTTTAAAACCCGACTTAAAAAAGTAATCCCTCAAGCCAAGCTCCAAAGCGCTGTATATCTCCTCTTCCTCCACAAGCTCTCTTTCTACTTCGCCTTCAAGGTAGGGTAGTGCTCTTTCATCTTGTAGTTCCAAAAAGAACGGACAATCCACCTTTTTTTCCCTCAGTCTTAAGTCCATAAGCCTTTTGCTTTTTACCTTCTCAAGGGGCAAGCTCACAGTTTTTACCATCTCTTTGAAGGCAGATGCCCTAAAGACAAGCTTTCCCTCTGGGTCTATAATCAAACTTCTTCCGTCAAAAACCAACTCATCCTGCCCACCCACCAAGTTTGCATACACCACATAAGCCAAGTTATCCTGAGCTCTTGCCTTCAAAAAACTCTCTTTGAACTGATATTTACCCACATAATAAGGGGATGCGTTTATGTTTATAAGCACTTCAGCTCCGCACAGAGCATAAAACCTCTCCCAACCGTCTGGATGCCATATATCCTCGCACACAGAAAAGCCCAGCTTAACACCGTTTAAAGAAATCATAAAAGGCCTTTCTCCCTTTCTAAAGTACCTTTTTTCATCAAAGACTGAATAGTTGGGTAAAAAGGTCTTGTGATAAACGCCAAGAAGCTTTCCTCTACCTATTAGCACCAGAGAGTTGTAAAGGTCTCCCTCGTAATAGGGCACGCCTACCACCGCAAAGGAGTTCAGTCTTTTTGAAAACTCTATTAATTCCTCCAACCTCTTTTTGCATTCTTTCAAAAAACCTATGCTGTGCAAAAGGTCTTGGGGAGGATAGCCCGTAAGGGCAAGCTCTGGAAAGACAACAATATGGGTAAGATGGTCTTGAGAAGCCCAAGCATCAGCAATCTTCTTTAGGTTTCCCTCTAAATCTCCTACGCGGAAGTTCAGCTGGGCTATGGTTATATTTATGAACTCCATTCGAACAATTTTATTTTATAATCATACTCCATGTTTGAAGGTTCCATCGTTGCCCTAATAACGCCTTTCAAAGGGGGAGAGGTAGATTATCAAGCCCTGGAAAATTTGATAGAGTTTCACATCAACAATCACACGGATGCCATTTTGGTTTGTGGAACCACCGGAGAATCTCCCACCCTTACTTTTGAAGAACACGAAAAGGTCATAGAGGAAGCGGTCAGAATAGCAAGGGGAAGGATAAAGATCATAGCTGGGACAGGGGCAAACGCCACTCACGAAGCGATAGAACTCTCTACCCATGCCGAAAAGGTGGGAGCAGACGCTTGTTTGCTGGTGGCCCCGTACTACAACAAGCCCACTCAAGAGGGGCTATACAGACACTTTAAGGCTATTGCAAAAGAGGTGAGCATCCCAATAATTCTTTACAACATACCCTCAAGGACTGGAGTTGAGATCGCACCGGAAACAATATACCGGTTGGTAAAGGAGCACGAGAATATAATAGGTTCAAAGGAATCTACTCCCAACATGGATAGGATATCTGAGCTAAAGAGGCTGTTGGGAGACAACTTTACCATACTTTCGGGAGACGACTCCTTGACCCTTCCTATGATGGCGTTGGGGGCAAAGGGGGTGATCTCGGTGGCAAACAACATAATGCCAAAGGAGGTAAAACAGATGGTAGATTATGCCTTGAATGGAGACTTTAAAAAAGCAAGGGAGATGCATTATTACCTTTATGAGCTTTTCAAGGTGCTTTTCATAGAGACCAATCCTATTCCTGTAAAGACCGCCTGTTGGGCTTTGGGCATGTGTGAGAAGGAGTTCAGGTTGCCCATGTGTGAGATGAAGCCGGAAAATGAAAAGAAGCTAATAAATGTGTTAAAAGCTTATAATTTACCGGTGGTGCGTGGAGATGGATAAGCTACTGTTATTTTTAAATAGTGCATACCTTGGGCTTGGAGCCTTTTTCAGCTTTTATGTGGCACCCATCCTTTTTAAGGTCTTAGAAAAGACAGAAGCAGGGAAGGTGGTAGAAAGGATATTCCCTGTTTATTTCTCTTTAGGTGTAGTGGCCATGCTTATCTCCACCCTTTTGGGTTGGAAGGTTAGCAGAAGCTTTTTCCTTTTAGCCCTTATAAACTTATTGATCCATTTGGTTCATAGGTTTTATGTCCTTCCTACCGCAAGCGCCCTAAAGACTGTGGATTATTCTGCCTTCATGAGATGGCATGGCATATCCATGCTTTTGAATATGATAAGCTTGCTTTTAACCTTGGTTATGATAATAATACTCTCAACAAGAGGTGAGTAGAGATGATGGATGTGTTTTTTATGGAGAGGGATCCTTACGCACCCATCAGACACTGCTATCCAGTGGATAAGGTACTCTACAAGGGTAAAAGTCCATATCAGGAAATTATGGTTATAGAATCTCCCTACTTTGGAAAGGTTCTTGTGCTGGACGGTGTTGCCCAATGTGATGAAAAGTATGAGTTCATATACCATGAGTTTATGGCGCATGTACCACTGTATGCCCATCCAAACCCTGAAACTGTCCTGATAGTGGGCGGAGGGGACGGAGGAGTGTTAAGAGAGGTGCTAAAGCATCCGGAAGTAAAAAGGGTAGTTCTTGTTGATATAGACAAAGAGGTTATAGAAGTTTCCAAAAGATTTTTGCCCACCATGGCGTGTGCCTTTGATGATCCAAGGGTCATCGTGTTAAACGACGATGGCTACAAATACATCCAGGACTACGAAAACGAGTTTGATGTGATAATTGTGGATTCCACAGATCCGGTAGGGTTTGCCCATGTGCTAACCACCGAGGAGTTCTTCAGGTATGTGTACAGGGCCCTAAAGGAAGATGGCATATATGTAGGGCAAACAGAGTCCATATACTATCACATAGAGATTGTAAGGCGCGTCCAAAAGGCTTTAAGAAAGGTCTTTCCTGTGGTGGATCTATACACTGCGGTAATACCGGGTTATGCAGGCTACTGGTGGACCATATCGGTAGGCAGTAAGAAGTATGACGTAAGAGAGCCTAAGAGGGAGGTAAAGGTCCAGACAAAGCTTTACAGTGATGAGATGCACAGGCACGCCTTTTTGCCTATGGGCTTTTATCAAAAACTTTTAAAGGAAGATTTCAAGTTTTAACATGTTCTTTCAAGACATAATAATGAACCTTCAGAGGTTTTGGGCAGAAAAAGGTTGCGTCATCTGGCAACCTTACGATATAGAGACGGGCGCGGGGACTATGAACCCTGCCACCTTTCTTAAGGTTTTGGGACCAAAGTCCTGGAACGTTGCCTACGTGGAACCATCTAGAAGACCAAAGGATGGAAGATACGGAGAAAATCCCAACAGGCTTCAACACTACTTTCAGTTTCAGGTGATTCTAAAGCCCGCACCGGATAACCCTCAGGAGTTATATTTGGAGAGCTTAACATCCCTTGGTATAGACCCAAAGGAGCATGATATAAGGTTTGTAGAAGACGATTGGGAGTCACCTACTCTTGGTGCCTGGGGGCTAGGTTGGGAGGTATGGTTGGATGGCATGGAAATAACCCAATTTACCTACTTTCAACAGGCGGGAGGGCTTGATTTGGAGGAGATCTCCGTAGAGATCACCTACGGATTGGAACGTATAGCTATGTATCTGCAAGGAGTGGATAACGTCTTTGACATAAAGTGGAACGAGTGGTTAACCTACGGAGAGGTCTTCAAGAGGGCAGAGTATGAGTGGAGCGTTTATAACTTTGAAAAGTCAAACCCGGAGGTGCTCTTTAAGCTTTACGAGATCTACGAGGAGGAAACCAAAAGGCTACTGCAGGAAGGATTAGTTCTCCCAGCTTACGACCACCTGCTGAAATGCTCCCATACCTTTAACCTGTTGGATGCAAGGGGCGTGATCTCTGTCCAAGAGAGGGCAAGATACATACGCAGGATGAACAACTTAGCCAAAGAGGTTGCCAAGCTGTACCTGGAAAAGTGGCAATGAAACAAAAAATTTTCACAGACCAAGCACCAAAGCCAGTGGGTCCTTACTCTCAGGCAATAAAGGTGGGAAACTTTCTGTTCGTATCCGGACAGATAGGTATAGACCCAAAAACAGGAAAACTAAAGGAGAGCTTTGAAGAACAGGTTAAGCAGACCTTTGAAAACATCTCTGCCATACTCTCCACCTGTGGCTATTCGTGGGAAAATGTGGTCAGAGTGGTGGTGTATCTAAAGGATCTTTCTAAGTTTTCGGACTTTAACAAAATGTATCAAGAGCTTTTAAAAGATGTTAGCGTCCCACCGGTGAGGAGCACGGTAGAGGTTAGCTCTTTACCACTGAACGCCTTGGTGGAGATAGAAGTAACCGCTTACAAAGAGGGATAAAACTCCCACATATGATTCAAAGGTCCATGCCCTTTGCCAAGGTTCAAAGAGTGTTCTATGGCACCTTGCACATACTCCCTTGCTTTTCTGATCGCTTCTTTTAAATCAAAGCCCTTTGCCAAGTACCCTGCTATGGCAGACGCCAAGGTGCATCCTGTCCCATGGGTGTTTTTAGTAGGTACCCTTTTGTAGCTCAGATATTCAAAGCTTGCCCCATCGTAGAAAACATCCACCAGAGTATCACCTTCCATATGACCGCCCTTTAACAAAACCGCAGAGGATCCCATAGAATAAATCTCTTTGCAAGCCCTTTCCATATCCTCCAAAGTTTTTATGTCCTTTCCCACAAGGACACAAGCTTCAGGAATATTGGGGGTGACTACCGTTGCCAAAGGAATAAGGAACTCTTTTAGGGCAACCTTGTCAGAGCTCTTTAAAAGTGGTGCTCCTGACTTGGCTTTCAGCACTGGGTCCACCACCAGATTTTCAAGCTTAAAATCTTTTACCGCTCTTGCTACTGCTTCTATGATACCCGCATGGGAGAGCATGCCAGTTTTTACCGCATCCACTCCTATGTCCTCAACTACCACTTTTATTTGGTTATAGACCACCTGCGAAGGCACATCCATCACTTCGAAAACTCCCACTGTATTCTGGACGGTGATGGATGTTACCGCAGACATCCCATAAACGCCAAGGGCGGTAAAGGTCTTTAGGTCTGCTTGAATCCCAGCCCCTCCACTACTGTCTGAACCTGCTATGGTCAAAGCTCTTGGTATTTTCATAGCCTACAATTATATTCCCCACGAGTTTCTATAAAATATAAGCACCATGATTGCAAGATATACAAGGGAACCTTTCAAGGAACTTTGGTCAGAAAAGAGAAAGTTTGAGCTTTGGTTAAAGGTAGAGCTAGCAGTTTGCAGGGCATGGCACAAGAAGGGCAAAATCCCTACCCAAGCCTTGCAGGAGATAGAAAGGAGGGTCAAAGTAGATGAAAGAACCCTTGAGAGAATAGAGTATTACGAAAAGATCTACAAACACGATGTGCTCGCCTTTGTGTCTGCCATTGGAGAGCAAATACCCGAGTACTCCCATTACTTTCACATGGGACTAACCTCCTCCGATGTGGTAGATACCGCATTAGCTTTACAGTTGAAGCAAGCTCTAAATCTGATCATTGAAGATGTAGATCGGCTGCTGGAAAGGTTAAAAGAGCTTGCTCTGAGGGAAAAGAATACCATTATGATGGGTAGGACTCATGGGGTGCATGCGGAACCCATTACCTTAGGGCTGAAGTTTTTGAGTTGGTATCAGGAGATGAAAAGAAACAGGGATAGACTTGTGAAGGCTTTGGAAAACATATCCTACGGCAAACTCTCCGGTGCAGTAGGAACATACTCTAATTTGGACCCGGAGATAGAAAGGCTCGCCCTGGAGGAACTCGGGCTAAAGGTGGAGCCCGTATCCACCCAGATCGTGCCAAGGGATAGACATGCAGAGGTTCTGTGGGCTGTTGCTATAACTGCCACATCCTTGGAAAGGTTTGCCACCGAGATCAGACATCTTCAGCGCACCGAGGTGAGCGAGCTTCAAGAGCCTTTCACAAAAGGACAAAGAGGCTCTTCTGCAATGCCACACAAGAAAAATCCTATCCATGCGGAGCGGGTGTGTGGATTGGCAAGGCTTATAAGGAGTTACCTTACCACCGCTTTGGAGAATGTGCCACTGTGGCACGAAAGGGACATATCCCACTCCTCCGCAGAGAGGGTGATTTTGCCGGACGCCACCACCGCCTTGGATTACATCCTGAACCTTTTCATCCAAATTTTAGATGGGCTGGTGATAGACCGGGAAAGGATGATAAAAAACATGGAGTTTTCCTTTGGGCTCTACGCATCCTCAAAGGTACTGGTGCGCCTTATGGAAAAGGGAGTACCAAGGGACAGGGCTTATGAGATGGTTCAGTCTTGCGCCATGAAAAGCTGGAGCCAAAAGAGGGCTTTTGCGGACGTTCTAGCAGAGGACCCAGCCATAAGAGAATTTTTGTCGGTGGAGGAAATAAAACAGCTCATAGACCCAAAGGGCTTTTTGAAAAACATAGATGTCATCTATTCAAGAGTTTTGGATTCTGGGTGAGCTCTCTCATAGAATTTGCTAAAAGAAGGACTGTATTAAGGAAAAGCAAAAAAAGGTTAGCGAATTCTTCTTTTTATTATGTGTGTGTGGTGTCATTGGTGTCATGTAATAGCACACAAAAGCTTTGAAAACGAAGTAATAGCAAAGATTATAAACTAAAACTTTATCACCGTAGTGGTTATCTTCGAAGAATCGCGTGCAAGGTTTATCCTGGAATACCCGATTCTTTTTCGTAAGGCCAAGTTAGAATACCACCCGCCAGGTTGTATGCTTCGTAACCAAAGTGTCTAAGCAGGTATGTGGCAAAGGCACTCCTCTCTCCACTTCTACAGTAGACTATGATCTTTTTATCCTTTGGTAGACTGGCGTACGCAAATCTGAGCTCATCGAGGGGTATTAGCAAAGAGTTAGGTATCCTCACCTGCATATGCTCGGGTGGAGTTCTGACATCAAGCAAAAGCACATTGTCCTTTTCTTCCTCCAAAAGCCTCTTTGCCTCTTCTGGTGTTAATTCTGGCACCTGAAACATAG
>JAEMPM010000123.1 GCA_022759285.1 Thermocrinis sp. | reverse complement strand
CCTCATGACTATTATAGAACATTTCCCGTCTATGCCCAATAGAAGGAAAATCCCGGAGGATAGACAGGAGTTTGTAGCTTATACTCAGTGTCAATATATGAAATCCTCGTGTGAAGGTTTAGGAACACCTATCTCTTCTCTTTCGTAGTAATTTTTAGTCCTGAACTTGTATATTAAAACAGAATCATAAGTTTCATCAATGATAGATTTTATTTCTTTGATTAATTTTATAAAATTACCTTCTGTTATTTCTCCTTCAAAAACAGATCTCTGTACCCAAGTTAAATATTTCCTGCATATTTTATGGGCCTTTTGAACTCTTTCCTCTTTAATGTCATAAACTAGTATGATAAACATGTTACCATTCACTGACAAAGGGTCTATAAACATCCTCTTCCAAAAAGTGTTTATACAACTTATAACACTCCATCCTTATAAGCCTTCTGTAAGATACATCTCCTACATTTTTATATTTAATCGTAGTTTTTAGTTTTTCTTCAAAGGCTTGCACAAATATTTCGCGACCTTTCTCATTAAGATGAACAAAATCAATGGCTTGTTCAAAGTGTTTCTCTTGAATCTGTTTTTTGTTTATCAATTGAAATATAACTCTATCCACTATTATAGGCTTAAACACTTCAGCAATATCAAGATTAAGGGTAAAACTCCTTTGGTTTGTTTCATGAAGGTACCCTATTCGTGGGTCTAGGTGAGTTCTGTATATTTCACTTAACACAGTTGTATATAACAAAGCATTACCAAAAGATATCATAGCATTTAGAGGATTCTTGGGCGGATTTTTGGTTCTTTTCTCAAAGTGGAACCCTTCAATTATTAGATTAAAAGACTCATAGTAAGTTTTTCTTGTATCTCCTTCTAACTGCATAAGACTTAAAATATCCTTTTTACTTCCCACTTCTTTTAATTTTTCTTCTATATACTCTATAGTAAAGCTTAGTTTTTCCTCGTGCCTTCTTTGGTAATATTTTAAGTTTTTCAATATGTTAAGGAAGCTTCCAATAACAAAAGATTTAGCTAAATAAAGTCTTTTTTCTATATCTATATAGTGCTCAGTTTGTTTTATTGTTATTAAACCGGAATTCATAGAGTTCCTAGGATAAAATGTCCCTATGTAGTAGCCGTAATAGTTAAAAAAATGAACAGGTATGTCATTTTTATCTAAAAACTCAAGAAGCCTTTTATTTAGCTCTATCTCCCCAAAAACTTTTATATCACTGATAGCCGTTATTGGAATATACTTTTCTCCTCTATCAGATACCCAATGAAGGGTATTATCTTTTCGCTCAAGCCTTCCGTTACTGAATAGATAAAGCGTCCTTGCCATTATTTATGCCCAACAAATTTCTTTGTAGGCACAGTTCTTACAATAAGGAATCTTTACAGGAGGTGGTGGTTTTGGTAAAGATAAAATGTCCTCTATACCTTTTATTTTCTCTTCAAGCTCTCTTTCCAAAGATTCACTCAGTTGCACTTCTTCAGTCCTTCTTTCACTGGGAATACTAAGTATGCCTCTTAACTCAACCCCTTTATGCTTTTTCAAGTAATAAAGATAAAACGCTAATTGCATAATAGCACTTTTGAGATGCTTGGAACTGGACTTTATTTCTGCTATTAACTCCCTCCCTTTTACTATGTCTATTTTTATTGTATTATCTATCAAAAGTTCTTTAGTATATTGCGAGTAAAACACCTCGTGTATTGCTCTTCCCTTCTCAAGAAAGGGATTATCCTGAGAGGCTTCTATTTGATGTCCTATAAACCAAACCTCTCTATCACAAATATAGCTGTACCATATTAACGTCCCATTTACCATATAAGCTCTCCTCCCTTAATGCGAAACCCTACTTCACCATCATAATACAAATCTATATATTCCCTTCTAACTACCCGAATTTTTAGTCTGTCATCTAATTCAATCCCACTATCTTTGCTTAGTGCCACGCTTATTACATAACTGTAGAATTCAGCCTTTAACCTTTCAAACTCTCTCTTTGCCTCCCACAAATGGATTTCTTTCCTTTGTCTTCGTTCCCAAATCTCCTTGACTGCATTAAGCACACTCTCCGCTTCATCATCAACAGCCACAAAAACATCCTTTTTATAGGGTTGGTCCTCTATCAGCTTAAAGTTCCTATAAAGAGAGTTGTGTTCAACCCTATTCAATGCTTCAAGCAGTTCATCAGATTTGTCGTGAGATATTTTTGTCCATAGCGTCTCAAAATACTCATCTATCACATCCAAGAGTTCCTTTTCCGTTAGTTCCTTGGTTAAAAATTTTTTAGTAGCGGAAAGCAAAACAATATCATAGATTTGCCTTGAGTATTCCCTTCCGTTATCATCCACAAGCTTTACCACTCTTACCTCTCCTAATTCTCTAAAGCCATGCCTATTACACCTTCCCGCGGATTGATTTATGCTATCCAGAGGAGCAAAATCTCTATACACTACATCAAAGTCTATATCCACGCCCGCCTCTACCACCTGCGTAGATACCACCACCTTATACTTCCCTTGCTTTATCTGTTCTATCCTTTCTCTTCTTTGCTTTGGAATCACCGCAGTGGAAAGGTAAGCAATATCCACATTCACCAAGTCTTTAAGCTTCCTATAGAATTCCTGAGAACTTTTTATGGTGTTTAGGATTATCAGGAAAGTTTTATCTTCTTTTCTTACCCTCTCCGCTACCTCCCGTGCTAAATCTTCAACAGTCCTTTTCTCAAGATCGGGAATTACTCTGAATCGCCGTAAACCTTCCCTGTACTTGGCTTTATCAACTAAATGCAAAACATGGTCTCCCTCTTCAAACACAAAAGGATTTGTAGCGGTCATCAAAATCACCCTACTGTTTAACTCTTCCGTAAGCCTTTTAAAGCATTCCTTTACAAACCGCCAGTATCTATGCGGTAAGGCTTGCAGTTCATCTACTATTACCACACTGTCTTTAAGCTTGTTAAAGCGTCTAAGATAGGAGTTCTCCGCCCCAATCAATGCGTATAAGAATTGATGGAAAGTGGTCAGAATAACACCCGAGTTCCAACCCTCAAAGAATACCCTTGCGGTATCAAAATCGTATTCTCTATATCCCTGAAAATAGCCAATTTCGGAAAGATGATGATGAACTATAAGTTCTGTGCTGTCTTTTAGACCAATACCTCGTAAAACCAATTCCGTTTGGTCTATTATGCTAAGGAAAGGAAGACTATACACAATCCTTTTTAGTCCAAGGCTTTCGGCAAGCCCTGCTGCAAAAGATAGCCCTGTAAGAGTCTTACCCATCCCTGTAGGAAGCGTAAGTGTGTATAGTTTGTAGTCCTTGGAGATAGGCAGTTTTGCCATCACCTCTTTAAAAGCGGATTCCCTCTTTTGATTTATTTCTGAATAGTTATTTCTAAGCTGTTCCCTGTATATCTCTATTCTTTCCAGGCTTAAAACCTGCGTTTCAGGGACGCTATCCTCTTTACTTCCAGCCTGCGTCTTGTCTGCGTCAAGCAAAATAGAAAAGAAAAGATTAAAGTCAAACAGTCCCTTTTTAAGTTTCAGCCTACCCACAATACTTTCAAGATGCTTTTCTACAATCGATCTTAGCCGGCTTAGAGCCTCTTCCCCCAAAAAGGCTTTGTTTTTTATACTTTCAGGGATATCAAGCAACTCCACAAATCGGTTGAACTTTTCCACCTCAATTGCATTTATTTGTTCCAAGAGAATTTTCTTTCTTCCCTCTGAGAGAAGGTCCTCAAGCGTGTTTTCTAGCTCCTTTAAATCCGTGTGGTGTTTCAGAGGATATAGAAAGCATTCCGCCAATCTGTCAGCAAAGCCCAAAGAGTATGCAAGGTTCAAACAATACACCGCAGAAAGATAGGAGTGTTTTGAATACTCATCTCTCTTGCCAGTCAATATATATCTCTGAAAATATCCAGTGGACTTACCAAAATCGTGGAAAGCCAAGGGAATATAAAACCATTCAGGGATATTCTCTCCATAAAGCTGTTTGGCAATTCTAATAACTCCATTTATATGGTCTTCCATAAAAACATTAGGATGGGAATAAAGTCCGCTACTCATGGGGCATAAAACAGATACCTACCTCACCACCTGGCATTCCAACAAACCACAACTTTTTAAATTTACCCTCTATCGCAGTGTTTGGTTCTTTCGGATACAGCACCTCCGTATAGCTTGCGGTCCTGTCCTCTTCCATGCGATAGGGTATAAGTTCTTTGCCTATCCTTATAGAAGCAATACTCAAATCCTCCAACAACTCCAGAGGGCATACGCTATAGCATTTACCTTCTACATCCTCCAACTCTTTAACTTCAAAAGTCCCGACATACTCTATTTCAGCTATATGTTCTGAGGTGCCTAAAACAGGCGTATAGAAAAACTTTCTCAGCTCTAAATGTTCTCTCAGTTTTTCAAAAACATCACCATTTCCCAACACAAAGACCCTGTAGCGTGGGTCTTTTACCAGCTGTTGAATAACTTGAGTTCGTGCGGAGTCCTCAGCCTTTGACTGAGCTTTTAAAGATGGTTCAAACCCTCCACCTTTGCCTTTTGTGTTTATGAAATTCACAGAAATTGTAAGAGTTTTTACTGGGCTTAAGATTTGGACTGCAAATTTCAAATCTTTGGTGTGCCTTAAGTATACTCTCTTTTCTAGCCCAATTATGGCACCTACCAGACCACGCAGAACAGTAGGTGGAGGAAAGGGATAGGTTAGGGCAGAAGATGTGGTGTAGAATTTCCTAAAATGTCCTAAGCTACCAAAAACTTCAAAGACCAAAGCTTCCATCAGAATTCCAACTTTTCAACCGTAATACCTTGAAATGCTTCCTCAATGGAAGGTTCTACACGCAACTCCTCGTCAGCAATATACCTGATTTTCTCTACTTTGTCCTTAAACTTTAGTATCTTCTGTGCTAATCTTTCAAGAGAAAGCTTGTAATCCTCAGGACCTCTTATCTCCTCATCGTTTTTATCAGACACAACCTCCACAGCCCTCTGAAGTCCTCCTATCAAGTCAAGGGATTCTTCTTTATGGACTACATCAATCAAAAGCCTTGACATGTGTCCAATCTTTGACCCAGTAAGCAGAACACTACCGCCCCTATGCCCTATCCATAGGGCTTTTAACATAATCTCAAAGTCCTCATCCGTCATTCTTGTATGCTCTGCAGCATTTTGGTTGGCCACACCATAAACCGCAATAAGAGCGTAAGCTATCCTATAATCGTCAAGCATTGTACCCTGTTTTTTTCCTTCTTTTGAAGGCATAACGGTTGTCCCTTTTATGTTCAGCATCTTTACTCTATGTAGGGATACTCCGTATGCAAACTGAACAGGACCCGTCAAACTCCAAGAGTTTCTCTTAATTGCAAAAGTCCCGCCAAAAAGCCTGATATCTATGTAGGTATCTAGTATCCCGTCCAAACTACCAACTTCTGCTATTTTCTCCTCTTTGGTTTTTAACTCTCCATTGTCCTTCCTTTCCTCTATGATAAAGACATTGTGACCCATTTCCGCAAGCGTATCCCTTATAGTCCGCTTTATCCTCGCATCCCTCACAAATACCCTGCCCGTTTCTTCATCGTAGCGTGGTCTGTTTTCATCCAAAGGGTCCCCATTAGGATTTGCCATACTCACATCATACAAAAACAGTATCTCGTGTCTTCTGCTAAGGGTACTCATTCCTCTACCTCCTCGTTGGTTTGTTTTCTATTAAACATCAACCCTCCGTATTTACTATAAAGTCCCATCCCACTTACAAAGTAAAAGTTCAGTTCTCCCACGCTTGCTTTGGGTTTGGCGGATTGTAAAAGTGTCTGGGAAATCTCTCCAAAAAGCATCCTAACCGATGAATAATCAAAGACTTCATACTCTTCCAACTTTTGCCTCAACTCGGGAAGTAGCTGGACAATGTCCTGCCAATCCATTTTAAGGCTTTTAAGTTTTTTCAAAAATGGCTTAGACCCTCGTTCTATTCTTTGCCTTTCTAATAAATGTTCCGTTAAAAATCCCATTAGAACCAATCCATACTTCCAGTCTTCTGAGCCAATGCTTGGTAGGTTTCTTAGCCAAACAAAAAACTCCTCAAGGCTCTGTGGATTTTGGCTTTGTTGCATGCCTAATCCCTCCGTAGTTATTCTAACAAAGAGATATACCGCTAAAGCTTCACTAATCAATTCGTAATCCGTACGCTTGTCCCACTCCTTAAAGCTCTCCCTTATAACATTCATCAACCTATCACAAAGAAATGCATTTTCAACCCTCTTCCCCCAGAATGTAGCTTCAACCATTTGGTAGAACTCTTTCTCTTTGAAAAACTCGCTGACAAGCCTATAATCAAAAGTTTCAACAATCCCAAGCTTTTCAATAAACTCTTTTACCTTAAAAAGATAGTAAATCCGTGAAGGGAAAACATCTGAAATATACAGTTCTATCGCTTCCCTACTTTGTTCCCTCTTTATAAACAGAAAATGTGCAATGATAATATCTTTAAACATCCTAAATATTGATAAGATATCAAGTCTTTCTTGTCCTGAGATTTCTTGAGGGTTATCAAGTATGCTAAATAGCAGGTCTTCATCCTCTTCCCTTATAAGTCCTTCAAGCAGGTTGTATAGATGAACCTTTTCTAATTTACCAAGGTTTAGGTTGTTCTTCCTAAGATATTCAAACAATTCCTTAAGCTTCTGAAGATTTTCCTTTTTTAATGTCTCTGGGATAAGCAAATACTCGGTGCCTGCTAATTTGAAAGTAGCAGACTCCAAGTTTTGCCTTGCTATTCTGATTTTTTCATAACAATCAAAACAGATTGGACTGTTTTTGTAGGCTACATCCTTTTTAAACCCACCAACTATATATCCAGGCTTGTCGTAGGTCAGAAAATTAAAGGGTAAGGCTTCAGCCACCTTTTTCTTCTTTCCACATATGGAACATGTACCATCCTTCTTGTATGAACCCTTTATAAGATCGCCAACTGCCCTGATATATTCGGGCATCTCTCCTATGTATTTCCCGTTGAACCTAACGGTAAGCAGGTAGGAGGTTGATTTCTCGGTATCTCTTATCTCACTCTGTATCTGTTCTGCAACGGTTTTTACATCAATGCTTATCTGTGGAACGCCTCTTAGTTTTCTGTTGACTTTAATAAGGTTATTCAAAGATTTGCTAATGTCTTCAGTATTAAGGCGTAAAGTGGGCGAGTAGGTAGGTGGGTTGCTGCTCTTAGCCCTTCTATAAAGATACTTGCTTAACTTATCCTCAGAAAACTCCTCAAGGCTAATATCTTTTAAAGTTGCGTTGCCGCCGTCGTCAGTTTCAAACTCAAGCACAATAACCTTGTCCGCTTTAACTTTGTCGTATATTGGTCTTTCAAAGAGTTCTCCCCACTCTTTTAAAGCCCTAAGCATGTTCTTTATCCCTTATTTTAACAATAAAGCCAAAACCCGCACTGTTTTTCACTCCTAATCCACACTCCAACCCAACTTTCAGCATATCCTTCTTAGCTTTTATTTTAAACAAACCCTCCCACGCTGTAATAAGTGTTCCCTTAAATACAATCTTCTTTTTGTGAATACGATTCGTGTCAACTGGAGCTATTTCAATATCTTCCGTATACCTTTTACCATAAACAAGTTCATATTTTTTCATCAAGTTGCTTTTAAGCATAGCGTAGAACTGTTCCTCAAACGGTGAGAGATAAATATGCCTTCTTGAGCCTTCTGGCGTCCTATAGACCACAATGGGAGAAAGACAAACCACAGTTATCTCCTCGCTTTCTATTTCCTCCTCTAACACCTCAACCTCTGAAAGGAAAACATATTGCTTATGCATAAGCAATCTTTCTTTTTTCAGTAAAGACATGGCTATAGACTTCATATGTGTGGTTATCGGAGTGGAAAAATAGACATGAACATCTGGAGGGTGGAATAAAATGTTGTTTTCGTTCTTTTCCTTAATCCTGCCAAATATTTTTGAGAATGTGAAGAGTTTAAACTTTCTGTGGTTATACACAAAGCCAACTTCGTGCAATATACTAGCAAGGATTGGGTCCATGTTCTTATAAAAGAACCCCTGGAGCACGCTGTTGTAATACTTGGGTAAATTTAAAGGCTGTTCAAAACTAAACTTGAATTTCAACTTATAGCTTTTATAAGCTCTTTCCGTCATCACCAGGCCTCCTCAATTCGCTCCCAATAAACACAATCTCTTCAAGCATCTCCACCAGATCCCATAGGTCTAACAAGAGAAAAACTTCATCCTGTATTCCTTGGCATCTTTTATAATAGCCGAAAATGTCACCTTTTGG
>JAEMPM010000173.1 GCA_022759285.1 Thermocrinis sp. | reverse complement strand
TAGGCATCTATTATCAGTTTGTCCAGGTTGATATCCCTTAAGAAGCTTATCTTGTCCACACCCAAAATTTCATCTATGAGTGAAAAAAGTCCGGCTAAATAAGCAGCATCCTCAAGCCCTGGTGCTATACGCTCTGCAATGGATCTTGCCAAAAGAGCCCTAACAAGGGACTTTTTCCACAAAGTTGGATTTTCAACACTAATGTAATCGTTCATTGCCAAAAGGAAAATAAAGTTTCTAAGGTTCTTCAAACCCAGCATTGAGCAAGCTTGTTCTACACTCCTAATCTCCTGTATGGGAGAAAAATAAGCAGAATTTACAAACCTTAGGAGTTTTGCAGTTAATCCTACATCGTAAGATATGAACCCTGCTATCTCTTTGGTACTCTGGGCACTGTACACCATAGACATAAGCCTAAGAAGGGTAGTCTTAAGATAAGGGGCTACTTCAAACTCCTTGAGAATGTATGGTGCTTCCAAATAGTTGCCTTCAAAAAAGTCGCCTACTTTAAGAGCTTCTTCATACTGCTTTCTGTTTTCTATTTTAGTGACTATGATCTTCTTACCTTTGGCTTTTAATTGTTCAATCCTTTTGTCATTCAGGTGAGGAAAATCCACCGATATAAAAAAAGAGCCTTCTACAAATTGTTGATAGCGTTCGTCCCCAAGAAGTTCATAATGAAGCGCGAATAGGGCCCCTGCTTCTTTGAACCTATTCATACTTTTAAGGGTTTGTGTTATGGTTACCCCTCCCACTTGAATCTGCGGTTTTAAAAGCTCAAAAATCAACTTCTCCATAGGAAGGTTCTCAAAAGTTTTGTTAAGAAGTGCATCAACGGATACATTTAGCATTACCTTCTTTCCCTCACCTACCCTATCAATCCCGTGTTCTGCTAGTATTTCCACTATTATGTACGCACTCCTGTTATATGGAACCTCTTTAGGATACTCTGACAAGTTGCCCTTCTTACGAAGATACACCTCGTATGCAATAATCCTACCTTCTCTGTCAAAGATGGGTTGTTTTGCTATCAGGAAGCTCATTGAGAGTTCCCCTTAGTTCTGGATACAGTGGAAATTGCTCACAAAGTTCAATAACCTGCTTTTTTACCTTTTCTATAGTATGGCTATCCTCTATGTTTTTGATAACCTGAGAAATGAGCCTTGCTATGAGCTTCATTTCATCCTCTTTCATACCCCTTGTAGTAAGGGCTGGAGTGCCAAGCCTTATACCGCTGGTCTTTGTAGGTGGCAGAGGATCAAAGGGTACTGCATTTTTATTTACGGTGATGTTAGCCCTTCCGAGAGCGTCCTCCACCTGTTTACCCGTTAGTCCTGTGTTTCTCAGGTCCAAAAGGACGATGTGACTATCTGTTCCGCCAGAGACCACCTTAAGGCCCTCTTTCTGCAGTTCTTCCGCTAAAACCTTTGCGTTCTGCACTACTTGCTTTGCATATGCTTTGAACTCTTCTGACATGGCTTCTTTGAAAGCTACCGCCTTTGCGGCGATAACATGCATTAATGGTCCTCCCTGTGTCCCTGGGAAAACAGTCTTATCAATATCTTTTGCAAACTCTGCCTTGCAAAGGATAAAACCACCTCTTGGCCCTCTGAGGGTTTTGTGTGTAGTGGAAGTAACAAAGTGAGCATAGGGTACAGGGTTAGGATAAACACCCCCTGCTATCAAGCCTGCGTAGTGGGCCATATCCACCATCAGGTAGGCTCCCACCTCGTCCGCTATCTCCCTCAGCTTTGCCCAATCTATGACCCTTGGATAGGCAGAAGCCCCACCCACAATCATCTTGGGTTTGTACTCTTTTGCAAGCCTGTATATTTGATCGTAGTCTATAAGTTCCGTCTCCGGATTTAGTCCATAATAGAGGGCTTTGTAGACCTTCCCCGAAAAATTGACCTTCGCACCATGGGTTAGGTGCCCGCCATGTGCCAGGTCCATACCAAGGATTGTGTCCCCTGGTTGAAGTACAGCCATATAAACCGCCATATTTGCTTGACTACCCGAATGAGGTTGCACGTTGGCATGCTCTGCACCATACAGGGCTTTTACCCTCTCTATAGCCAACTTTTCTGCTACATCTACCCACTCACAACCACCATAGTATCTTTTGCCGGGCAACCCTTCTGCATACTTGTTAGTAAGCACAGAACCTTGTGCCTCCATAACCGCAAGAGAGGTAAAGTTCTCAGAGGCTATCATCTCAAGATGGTAGAACTGCCTTTCATACTCTTTGACCACAACCTGGTAAATCTCTGGGTCTACCTTCTTAAGATGTTCCATGGACTACCTCCTTGATTTTACCTACATACCTCTCCCACTCCTCCGGGAACTTTTGCATGGTCTGTCTTATAAGCCTGCCTGCCACTGCACCTAAACCGCATATAGCTGTAGGCTGTATATGTTTATTAACAAATTGAAAGCCCTCCCAGTCCTCAGGTGTAGCATCGCCCTCTATGAGTTTCTTTAGAAGATGCGCCTGTTCGTAGGTACCTACCCGGCATGGAGTGCACTGCCCACAGCTTTCGTGAGCATAAAATTCTGCTATATCCAAGCATGCCTTAACTATATCATCATCTTCTGTTAACACTATTACCGTTCCTGTGCCCCCAAAGCCAAATGGGGAGTAGTCCATGGGTATGTCCAGTTCTTCTGCAGAAAAGCAGTCTAGGGCGCCGGAAAACACTGCCTTTACCTTTTTGTTCCCTAAGGTTCCACCAGCGTACTTGTATATAACCTCCCTTAGAGTGGTATTCATGGGAAGTTCATAAACCCCGGGCTTTTTTACCTTGCCACTGACCGGAAAGAGCTTCGGTCCCGGATAGTCGCTGGGTCCTATGTATCTGTATTCTTCCCAACCCATACCCACGATAAGGGGGATGTTGCAAAGGGTTTCCACATTGTTAACCACTGTAGGTCTTCCAAAGAGACCATACTGTACTGGATAGGGAGGTTTTATTCTTGGAAATCCCCTTTTGCCCTCTAAGGACTCTATTAGGGCGCTTTCCTCTCCGCATATGTATGCACCCGCTCCTCTGGCCACATAGATCTCCAGGTCAAAGCCAGAGCCAAGGATATTTTTTCCCAAAAAGCCCTTGGCCTTTGCTTCCTCTATTGCATTCCGCAGTATGTAGTATCCTGCCGGATACTCGCCCCTTATGTATATGAATGCTTGGTTTGCCCCTATGGCATAAGCGGATATGATAATACCCTCTATGAGAAGGTGTGGGTCCCTTTCTATGAGTATTCGGTCTTTGAAGGTGCCGGGTTCCGACTCGTCTGCGTTGCAAATCAAATAACGAGGTGCTGGGTTTTGGACTGCAAACTTCCACTTTTTGCCGGTGGGAAAGCCTGCCCCACCTCTACCTCTTAGCTGACTTTTATCCACCCACTCAATGATCTCCTCAGGGCTCATATTGAGGGCTTTTTCCAAAGCCTGATAGCCACCATCCTTAAGGTAGTCTTCTATGGTGTGGACTTTAGGTTTTTTTGCCCTCTTTAGCAAGAGGTTCAAAGTGGTCTCTGCATAAATGTTAAGTATATTTGGATAGGATTTCATAGAGCTTCTCCTCACTTTCAAATTTGTAGATGTCATTATCCACCATAAAGACAGGTGCCTCTGAGCACGCGCCAAGGCATTGCACCGCTACAAGCTTAAACCGTCCATCTTTTGTGACTTCCCCTACCCCAATGCCAAGATATTTCTTTATAGCGTCCAGCAGTCTCTGTTTGTTCATCAGATTACACACAACGCTTACGCACACCCTTATACGGTGTCTGGCAGGCTCGCCCCTATCAAACATATCATAGAAGGAAACCACACTTTCCACATGATTGAGAGGTAGACCCAGTATCTGGGCAACCCTTTCCAAAGCAAAGGTAGGGATGTTACCGTAGTAGTCCTGTACCTCATGCAAGCACAGAAGTATTGCTTGTTCCTTTCTGGGGAAATAGTTGGCATGTTCTAAAAGTTTTTGTTCAAGTTCTGGTGGTAGCATTTAAGTGTAAATTATAATCCAGTTTGGCAATGGAAGATGAGAAAAAAATACATCTTTTAGGTTGAATGAACTAGCCTATTCCAAAAGTATCTGATAAAATTTTCCTGTGGTTGATAATTATCTCTTGGTGCGAATTTTTATGAGGGAAGATGCTGAGCTTGAGGGAGAAAGGCTATATTCCAAGCTTTTAAAGCTTTTAAAAAGCAAGGGTGTGGGTGGTGCAACGGTTTTGAAGGCAATAATGGGCTACGGAACTACGGGCGAGTATCACTACGAAGGCATTGAGGCGCTATCTTACAACCTTCCTGTGGTGGTAGAGTTTGTGGAAAAGGAGGAAAAGGTAAATAGCCTTTTGGAGGAGCTCACAAAGTATGTAAAAAAAGGACTTATAACCATTGAGAGGGCACAAGTATGGGTATCTTCTTAGCCATAGCTATAGGTGGGGCTACAGGCTCCCTTTTAAGGTTTTATCTTTCAAAGTTTTTGCAAAAAAAGTTTGGTGTAGAATTTCCTGTGGGAACCTTGATGGTCAATTTAATGGGTGCCTTTTTTATTGGCTTTTTCTTCTCCTATTTGGTGGAAAAGTTGGATATATCTGTAGAACTTAGGGCTTTTTTGATAACAGGACTGTTGGGTGGTTTTACCACCTTCTCTACCTTTTCTTACGAGAGCTTTAACCTAATAGTAAACGGGGAATATTTAAAGTTTTTTGCCTATTTTATGGGCACAAATCTTGTGGGTTTGTTTTTGACATTTTTGGGCTACAATGTGGGTAGATGGCTATGAAGTGCGAAGAGGCGGTTTTGGTGCGTATATTTTTTGGAGAGGACGCTAAGTACGAAAGGAAGCCTCTTTACAAGCACCTGGTGGAATTTTGCAGGAATAGAGGCATAGCAGGTGCCACCGTCTTCAGGGGCATATTGGGTTATGGCAAGTCTTCCGTGCTACATAAAGCAAGTCCCTTCAAACTCTCCTCGGACCTCCCTATAGTGGTGGAGATCATAGACTGCCAAGAAAAGATTGACCAAGTGCTTCCTGAGATAGCCCAGATGGTTAAAGATGGGCTTATAACCGTGGAAAAGGTTAAGGTAATTAGGGCATGACTCTGCTTAGGCTTGGCACCAGAAAGAGCAAATTAGCCCTTTGGCAGGCAAACTTTGTTAAAGAAAAGTTAGAGGCTTTGGGTTGCAAGGTGGAGCTTGTGCTTATTACAACCACTGGGGACAAGATCTTGGATGCACCCTTAGCAAAGATTGGCGGAAAGGGGCTTTTTGTAAAGGAAATAGAAAATGCCCTCCTTGCGGGTGAAATAGACCTAGCGGTACATTCCTTAAAGGATGTGCCCATGATAATACCCGAGGGACTAACTCTCTCTGCCATAACGGAAAGGGAGGAGCCATACGATGTTCTAATATCAAGGAATGGCGCTAAGTTGGAGGAGTTACCCCCTGGTGCAGTAGTAGGCACGTCATCCTTGCGCAGACAGGTGCAAATAAAGAGAAGAAGAAGGGATCTAAAGGTGGAAATTCTCAGGGGAAATTTGGATACACGCCTGAAAAAACTAAAGGAAGGACTGTATGATGCCATAGTTTTAGCCTATGCGGGAGTAAAAAGAATGGGACTTTCTGATGAAATTAGCCAGGTTTTGGAAGATTTTATCCCTGCAGTGGGGCAAGGTAGTCTGGCAATAGAGACCAGGGCTGAGGATGAGAGGGTTATTAACCTTGTAAAAGTGCTCAATCACGAGGAAAGCTGGCTTAGGGCTGTGTGTGAGAGGGCTTTTTTGAGGGAATTGCAAGGGGGCTGTCAGGTGCCAATAGGAGCTTACGCTTGGATAGAGGGGGATCGTGTAAAAATAAAGGGCTTTCTCTCGGATTTGGAGGGCGAGAGGTTCTTGGAGGGTTATGAAGAGGGTAGCTTGCAAGAAGCGGAAGAGGTAGGCAAAAGGCTAGCCCAGAGGTTACTAAGAGAAGGAGGAAAGGAAATACTAAAAGAAATCTATGGTTTATAATCTTTTCCATGAAAGAGTTTTGGTATTGGGCAGAAGAGTATGATAAGAAGCTAATTACTAGTGCCATTGAGGCAGGGGCAAAGGCAATCATCCTAAACGACCCAGATAAGGAGGAAGAGGTCAAAAGGTTAGGAAGGATTGAGGTTTTTAAGGAAGGGAGGGACTTTGAGTATGTGCTAATAAAGAGCAAAGAAGATGAAGAGAGGGCGGGAAAGTATCCACCCAATGTGAAGGTAGTGGTGGAAACCACTGACTGGACTATAATCCCTTTGGAAAACCTCATAGCTCAGAGGGAAGAACTTTACGCAGTGGTGAAAAATGAAGAAGAAGCAAAAACTGCCATAAAGATCTTAGAAAAGGGCGTAAAGGGAGTGGTCCTAAAGAGCAAAGATATAAATGTTATAAAAAAAGTGGGGAAGGTTTTGGAAGAGGGAGAGGAAACCCTTCCCCTTGTTGTGGTAAAGATCACAAGGATTTTACCTTTGGGTTTGGGAGACAGGGTCTGTGTGGATACCACATCTCTCTTAAACAGGGGAGAGGGCATGTTGGTGGGCAACTCTTCCGGGGGCATGTTCTTGGTGCATGCGGAGACGGAGGAGAACCCTTATGTAGCATCAAGACCTTTTAGGGTTAATGCGGGTGCGGTGCATATGTACATAAGACTCCCCAACAACAAGACTAAGTATCTTTGTGAGTTAAAGGCAGGAGATGAGGTAATGGTCTATGACTACAAAGGAAAAGGAAGGGTTGTCTATGTGGGAAGGGCTAAAGTGGAGAGAAGACCTATGCTTTTGGTGGAAGGAAAGGCAAACAATAAAAAAATTAGTGCGGTGTTGCAGAATGCAGAAACCATAAGGCTAACAAGACCAGATGGCACGCCCATATCGGTGGCAGAGCTAAAGGAGGGGGATGAAGTGCTCGGATACATAGAATCCGAGGGCAGACACTTTGGCATGAAAGTGGAGGAAACCATTATAGAAAAGTGAGCTTAGTATCCATAATTATACCCGTCTATAACGGAGAAGAATACGTTTGCCGAGCTATTGAATGTGCCCTATCTCAGACCTATCCACACAAAGAGATAATCGTAATAGATGACGCCAGTACAGACAGAACGCAGGAGGTTGTTAAAAAATATCCCGTGATCTATCACAGAAACGAAAAGAACATGGAGAGGGCATACTCCCGCAACAAGGGAGTGGAACTTTCTAAGGGAGAGTTCATATTCTTTTTGGACCACGATGACCTTTGGAGGGAGGATTACATTGAGTCTGTGTTAAAGCATTTAGAGGATAGCCAGATAGTTTATAGCTTTCCAAGAAGTTTTATAAACTCCGAAGGGAATCTTTTAAGGGTTTCAAGGAAAAAACTTCCAGAGGACCCACTTGAACTTGTTTTTTCTGGGATGGTAGGTTATCCATCGGCTACAGCTTTCAAAAGATCTGCCTTTTTGGGCTACAAGGATGAGTACGTGATGAGGGAAGATTGGGAGATATTTCTTAGGTCCTATTTGGAAGGGCTGAGTTTAAAAATCCTTGACGAGAATAAGGTTTTTATAAGGGAGCATCCCAAAAGGACCAGCAGAGACAAGAAATTTTGGATAGCTACATATAAGGTCTATGAGGACTACAAAGACAAGGTGCCAGAGGAATATCTTCCTTACTTTCTCTTTCATGTGGGAGAAACCGCCATGAGGTTTGGAGAGCTAAGGCTTGGCTGGGAGCTATGCACACATGCAGTTCTTAGCAAGCCATCCCTTTTGACGAACCCAAGGAGGCTTTGGAGCCTGCTCAAAAGAGGCTTTAGGTTTTGGAGGAGATAGATTTAAACTAAGGAGGTCTAGCCATGAAGCTGAGGCTCACGCCCTTCGATGCACTGATAGTTGTAGATGTGCAAAGGGACTTTATGCCCGGCGGTGCCTTGCCAGTGCCGGAGGGAGACAAGGTAGTGGCTCCTCTCAACCAATACATTGAAATGTTTTCTAAAGCAAACTTGCCCGTTTTTTTCACAAGGGACTGGCACCCAAAGGACCATATATCCTTTAAGGGACACGGTGGCATTTGGCCACCTCACTGCGTACAAGATACAGAAGGCGCCCAGTTCCATCCGGACCTAAAAATCCCTGCAGATAACAAGTTCATCATCTCAAAGGGCACCAGCAGAGACTTTGATGCCTACTCGGGCTTTCAGGGAACAATTCTGGACGATCTTTTAAGAGAGAGAGGGATAAAAAGGATCTTTGTGGGTGGAGTAGCCACAGACTACTGCGTGAAAAATACAGTCCTTGGTGGCATAAATTTGGGTTATTTTGTTTTCTTGCTTATGGACGCTATAAAAGGTGTGGATGTGAAGCCCGGCGACTCCGCCCGAGCTATAGAGGA
>JAEMPM010000040.1 GCA_022759285.1 Thermocrinis sp. | reverse complement strand
TTTCCTTAAGGTTTGTGTCATTCCCAAGTTGTAGGGTAGTTGAATAAAGCACATACTGATAGCCCTTTACTCCCACCTCTTGGGCTATGTCTAAAATCTCCTGTAGGTTCAAATACTGCCTTGAAGCGGGCGAGATCCCAAAACCACTCCAGATGGCAAGCCCATTTAGTTAAAAGATAACACCTTTTGACATTCAAGCATTAAGCTTGAAAGGTTATAGGTGGAACTGCTCTCAAAGAAAGGAAGAGTTTCTTTTATGCCCCTTTGGTGGGCAGAGTGGGCACAGTATAAGAGTCTCGCCCCCAATTTCTTAAATTCTTCTGTTTCGGGTCTTATGGTGTAGTATGCACCGTTGCCCGTGAAAAAGATGATAACTTCTCCTCTCTTTACAAGCTCCTTCACCAAGTTAAAGATGGTGGTGTAGTCCTTTGAGAAGGGATTACTGCTTACTACAAGGAGAATTTTCATTTTACCTTCCTTATGAAGGTTTCCCAAGGATTATTGTCAAGTTGATTTATGGCAAGGACTTCCTGTCCTTTTTCTCTTATGCTTTTTGGTACACTCTCCATGGAAGGCGGATAGTCTAACATCACCTTGAGCATTTGATCCGGCTCCGTCTGTTCCAACACTAATTTACTCTTCACAAAGGTAAAAGGGTAAACCTCACCTCTGATGTCCAATTCCCTGCCTGCCATAGTTAAAATTATATGCACTGAGTATGAAAATAGAAGAGCTAAAAAAGGTTATAGAAATACTCAGAGAGGAGTATCCAAAGTTAAATGCTCCCATAGAAAAGCTCAAAGCCCACAAAAAGGGAGATCCCTTCAAGGTTCTCGTTTGTACCCTTTTATCTACCCGCACTAAAGATGAGACTACCGCAGAGGTCTGCCAAAAACTCCTTGAAAGGGTAAAAAACTGGGAAGACCTACTTGCCATAGACCTGAAGGAACTTGAAAGACTCTTGTACCCAGTGGGTTTTTACAAAAACAAAGCAAGGTACCTCAAAGAGCTGGCAAGACAAGTAAAGGAGGAGTTCGGCGGAAAAGTTCCTTCGGACCTTGAGGGACTGCTGAAGTTAAAGGGTGTGGGCAGAAAAGTGGCAAACATTGTTCTGGTGGAAGCCTTCGGAAAGCCCGCCATAGGTGTAGATACCCATGTGCATCGTATATGCAACCGATGGAAGCTAGTTAATACGAAAACTCCAGAGGAGACGGAGAGGGCATTAACACAAATACTGCCCCAAGAGTATTGGATGGATTTTAATAGATTACTTGTAGCCTTCGGGCAAACTATATGCAAACCTCAAAAACCAAGGTGTGACATATGCCCCATAAGGGACTTTTGTAACTTTCTTAAACTTTCGCAAACATCTTAACAAAGAGGATTCTCTTTAGCTGATCCAAGCCCTCACCCGTTAGGGCGGATATTGCTAAAAACTGATAGCCTCTCTCTGTAAAGTATTTTTCCAATTCCTTTAGATATTCCCTGTCTGAGAGGGCATCTATCTTGTTTGCAGCAACTATCTGCTGTTTTTCCAATAGCTGCGGGCTATACTCCCTAAGCTCTGCATTTACAATATTGAAGGCTTCTATTGGGTCTTTTTCCCTGCCGTCGGATACATCCAAAAGGTGTAGCAAAAGCTTTGTGCGTTCTATGTGTCTGAGGAACTCAAGGCCCAGACCCTTACCCTTGCTGGCACCTTCTATTAGCCCCGGAATGTCTGCAAGCACTAATCTGTGTTCCTCGTCCAACTCCAAAACACCCAGAACGGGCGACAGAGTGGTAAAGGGATAATCGGCGATCTTTGGTCTGGCCTTTGTTAGTTTGGATATTAGGGTTGATTTGCCCGCATTGGGAAGTCCAATAATTCCCACATCCGCAATGAGCTTTAGTTCTAATATTAGCCATCTTTCTTCTCCCTTCTGTCCTTTCTCTGCATACCTGGGTGCTTGGTTTGTTGGGCTTGCAAAGCGGGCGTTTCCTCTTCCACCCCTTCCACCCCTGGCTACTACGCAGGATTGACCTTCCTCCACCAAATCACAAAGTATCTCACCCGTGATGGCGTCCTTTACCACCGTTCCCACAGGTACCTCTATGATGAGGTCCTCTCCGTCCTTGCCAGCCTGATTTTTACCCTTCCCGTGTTGTCCGTTCTGTGCTCTAAATTTGGTTCTGTATTCAAAGTCCAAGAGGGTGTGCTTTCTGGAGGTAGCAACCAGTATAACATCTCCTCCCTTTCCACCATCTCCACCCGCAGGACCACCAAAGGGTCTGTACTTTTCCCTCAGAAAGGCAACTGCGCCATTTCCTCCATCACCTGCCTTTACATATATCTTGGCTACATCTACAAACATGCTTAAAGCATATGTCCCAGCTTATTTTTCTTTGTTTGCAAATACCTTTCGTTGTACTCGCAAGGTGGCACCTTAAGGGGAACCCTTTCTACTACCTCCAAGCCATAACCTTCCAAAGCTACGATCTTCCTTGGGTTGTTGGTTAGTAGTCTCATCTTCCGGACGCCCAGGTCTAAAAGTATTTGCGCGCCCACACCATAATCCCTTAGGTCCGCAGAATAACCAAGCTTTTCGTTGGCTTCTACCGTGTCGTAACCCTTATCCTGCAAGTTGTAAGCCTTTATCTTATTGACTATACCTATGCCCCTTCCTTCATGTCCCAATATATAGACCAACACACCTTTGCCTTCCTCCGCAATCTGCATAAGCGCTGCCTCTAGCTGAGCCCTGCAATCGCAACGAAGAGACTGGAACACATCTCCCGTCAAGCACTCTGAATGGACCCTAACCAGTACTGGCTCGTCCTCCTTCCACTCGCCCATAGTCAGCGCAACTTGCTCTTCTCCTGTGATTATGTGCCTGTATGCGTGAATTTTGAAAAAGCCATACTTAGTAGGTAGATTAGCAGTTGCTTCCCGGACTACAAGCCTTTCCTTCTTTAGTCTGTAGCGTATTAAGTCCGCTATGGTGATGATCTTTAGGTTGAACCGTTTGGCAAACTCTATCAGGTCGGGCAATCTTGCCATAGTACCATCTTCATTCATGATTTCGCATATTACACCCGCCGGATATAGCCCCGCAAGCCTTGCCAGATCCACCGACGCTTCTGTATGCCCAGCCCTTTCCAAAACACCGCCAGGTTTAGCTTTCAGTGGGAACACGTGCCCTGGTCTTACAAAGTCCGAAGGTTTGGCATCTGGACTAACCGCTAACTTTATGGTAATAGCCCTGTCAAAGGCGGATATGCCCGTAGTTGTGCCATACTTAGGGTGGGCATCTATAGAGACGCAAAAGTATGTACCCTTTGGGTCTGTGTTTTTTGTTGTCATCGGGTGAAGGTCCAGCTCCTCGCATCTCTCCGGCGTTAAGGTAAGGCATATGAGACCCCTTCCATACTTTGCCATGAAGTTTATAGCCTCTGGTGTTACCTTCTCCGCTGCCATTACCAGATCTCCCTCGTTCTCCCTGTCTGGATCATCCACCACTATGACCATCTTGCCTTCTCTTATATCCTCCAAAGCGGACTCTATGGAACTGAAGATGCTATCACTCATTTTTCTCCTCCTTATCCTTTTTGGTTAATTGTTTGATCTTCTCCAAAAGCTTATCTAATATGCTCTGCTTGTAAGCCTGTTCAAGCTCAACCTTCTGCCAATCTGGATTTTTCTTTAACTCTTCTGCGTATTCGCCCCTCAATCTCTCTATAAAGGGTCCCCCATAATGGACCCACAGGTGGTCTATGATCAAAAAACCAACTAAAAGGTAAAGGATCCATCGCACCATTAACAATTAATATATTCCTACCGTGGCTGTTTGTTATTTGGGAATGGGCAGTAATGTGGGCGATCGGCTAAGTTATATGCTGAAGGCATTTGATCTTTTAAAGAATTTAGGAGAGGTGCTCCGCGTCTCCACTATCTATGAGAGCAAGGCTTGGGGAGTGGTAAATCAAGAGGATTTTTTAAACTGTGTGGTTAAGTTCAAAACAAGGTTGGAGCCTGTTGAACTTCTGAGAAAATTAAAAGAAATAGAAAAACTGGTGGGCAGGAAAGAGAGGGAAAGGTGGGGACCAAGGGAAATAGATATAGACATACTACTTTATGAAAATTACATCCTTATGCTCAGCTTTTTGGTGGTTCCCCATCCTTACCTTACCCAAAGGGATTTTGTTTTGGTACCTCTGTTGGAACTGGAGCCTCAGCTTGAGCATCCTCTTTATAAGAGACCACTCTCGGAATATTTAAAGTTTTTGGATATATCTCTAAAGCCTTTTGCGTGCCTTGTAGGCATGCAGCAAGAAGCAAAGGATAAAGAAAAGAACCATTAGCATAACTATAGCTCCACTGGGGGGAATGTTAAAGATTAGGGAGATAACTACGCCAAGAAGAACGGAGAGCAGGCTGAGGACAGCCGAAAGTAAAAAGGTTTGAAAAAAGGAGCCTGCTATCAACAGAGCGGTCATGGAGGGCAAAGCTACAAAGGACGCGGATAGCAACAGACCTGCAACTTTTATAGAAAGGACTATGTTCATACCTGCCAAAAGCACAAAGAGGTAGTTTATAAGGGTAGTGTTTATACCCTTTAGCTTGGCGATCTCCTCGTTGAAGAGGACCCAAAAGAGCTGGTCGTATTTTAGCCAAAAGGCAAGTGCTGTTATCAAAAAGACAAAAAGGCTTACGTAAAGCTCTTCCTTTGAGACCGCCAAAAGGCTACCAAAAAGATAGGAATATATATTGGTACTTAGGTTTTCTTTCATAGCAGACACTATTACCGCCAAGGCTGTGCCTAAGGAAAAGAACAAAGATAGAATAGTGTCTGAGGGAAGCCTTTTGCTATCCATCAAAAACTGAAGAAGTACAGATACCAGAGCTACATAAAAAAGTGTAAATAAGGTGGGATCAAGTCCCAGTAAAAAGGCTATGGCGATGCCACCAAAGGCGGAGTGGGATATGCCCGCCCCAAGCATTGAGAGCCTTCTCATCAGCAGATAGACACCCACCATAGAGCAGGAGAGGGCTATCAAGAGCCCCGCTAAAACACCCTCATAAACAAAACCTAGGGCGTTAATGAAGTCCATAGAGTTCCCTTATGATCTGTCCAAAATCCTCCGGATGGACCACCCTACATTCGGGCATGCCAAGGCACAGGATCCGACTGGCGTTTCTCATAACAAAGCCAAGGTCGTGGGAGACTACCACCACCGTCCTATCCTTGGAAATTTCCTTCAGTACATGCTCTATGTGTTCTTGAACGTGTATATCCAAGCCTGTCATAGGTTCATCCAGTATAAGCAAAGAGGGATTTTCTGTCAGTGCCAAAGCCAAGAGGACCTTCTGCTGCTCTCCACCGGAGAGCTTCACAAACTGTCTTTTGAGAAGGTTTTCCAAGTGCAAAAAGGTTATGACCCATCCCACCTTTTCCTTTTGGGCCACCTTTCTCAAAAGCTCCTCCACAGTGCCCGTCCAGAACCTCTCCACGCTGAACCTCTGTGGTACATAGCCTATCTTTTTCCATTCTTTGAACTGACTTAGCTCCTTTCCAAAGAGGAATATCTTTCCCGCCTTTGGGCGTAAAAAACCCAGCAAAAGCTTTAGAAGGGTGCTTTTCCCTGCACCGTTGGGACCTACTACGCAGAAAAACTCTCCCTCATAGACAGAAAAGCTCAAGTCTTCTATAAGAGGCTCCTCAGGACTGTATCTAAAGGTCAAAGATTCTACCTTTATTACTTCTTGCAATTTAGTCCCTCCACAAAGGAGGAGAGGTTTCTCTCCATTATGGAAAAGTAATCATCCCCATTCTTGGTGGGATAAAGGGATGTGTTTATGGTGTATATTTTGGCGCCCGTTTCACTTTGCACCTTGAGGACAGCCTGTCCTTGATAGCCCTCCTCCACAAAGAGGGACTTTATAGACTCTTTTTTCATCAGGTTTATAAGCCTGAAGAGTTCCGAGGGTTTTGGTTCTTCTTCACCATGGACACCCCTTAGACCTTCCGCCCTCAACCCATAATCCCTTGCCAAATACCTCAGAGATAGATGAGTAGATACAAGCCATCTGTTTTTGCATTGGCTAAGGCTTTGGCGGTATTTTTTATCCAAATCTTTTAACCTTTTGGAGAACTCTCTGTATTTTCTCTCATAGATATTTCGATTTTTTGGGTCTATTTTCAAAAGGGTTTTGTAAAGATTGTCCACCACCGCTTGATAGGATTTGGGAGACATCCAAATGTGCGGATCATTGTCTATCAAAGGCAGGTTTTGATTAAGAAGGTAGAGTTTCTCCTTTGGTACGGGCAATCTTTTCTCCCAGCTTTCCAAGCCCAGGGTAAAAATGTACTTTGCCTCCCTTAAGTTCCTAAGGTCTTGGGGCTTTGGCTCGTAGTGATGTACATCGGTCCCTGTGGAAATAAGGACCTTTACATCGTAAAGCTCTCCTGCTAGATAAAGCAAAGGATAGTATACGGGATAGGTAGTTGCTATTAAAAGCTCCCTAGGTAGGGCAAAGGAAAAAAGCAGGAGAAGAAAAAAGAACAAAGTTCTCATTCTATTCTATTTTATTTTAAAAAGATCGCCTAAGAACTTTTCAACGAAAACATCCTCGCTTACAGGTGGAGAAAAGTAGTATCCCTGAGAATAGTCACATCCTAAATTCTTTAAGATCTCATACTGTCCTTGCGTTTCCACACCTTCCGCTATTGTTTTCATGCCAAAGGTCTTACTTATCTCCACAATAGCATACACAAGCTTCCTTGTTTTTTCGTCCTCCTCCAGCCTTCTGACAAAGGACATATCTATTTTTAAAGAGTGGGCGGGCAGGTCTGCAAGATAAGAAAGGGAAGAGTATCCTGTACCAAAGTCATCTATGGAAAGCTCGCCACCCAATTCTATAAACCTATGCAAAATTGCTTGGTACTTAAAAATATCAAAAAACTCCCTCTCTATTAGCTCTATATCCAGATGTCTTATAAAATACTCGTCATACAAAAATTCTTCTAAAAGGTCAAAGTTAGAGGGTGTCAAATTTACACATACCTTAAAATCATCACTTACAAGATCCTTTATTCTATGGACGAATTCTTGAGCCTTTTTCAAAACAAAGTTATCAATTTCCCTTATCAAGCCTATAGATTCTGCCACTGGTATAAACAGGCCTGGAGAGACAAAGCCTCTTTTCTTTGAATGCCAACGAATAAGTGCCTCCGCCCCTTTTACCTTTAAGGTTTTTAAATCCACGATTGGTTGATAATACAGTAAAAACTCACCTTTCTCTAAAGCATGGCGGATATCCTGCTGTAATTCTGTGAGCTTTTGAAACTCCTCTTCCACACTGCTGTCATACATGCAATAGCAAGCCTTTCCAGTTTTTTGGCACCTCTTAAGGGTTAACACCGCTTTCTCAAAAAGGGACCTACCATCCTGGGCATCTTTAGGATAGAGGACAAGGGCCATGGTGGTATACAAACTCACTTTCAAGTCTTCAAGCACTATTTCTATTTCCTTTAAGCTTTCCACTCTTTTGATGATATGCTCTAGGTGTTTGTCAAAGAATCCCACCACGCAGAAGTCATCCGCCCCAATCCTTCCAATAATATGCGCCTCTGGGAATGTCTCCTTGAGTTTTCTTACAAGGGCTATCAAAACCCTGTCGCCAACCCCAAAGCCATAGTTTGCATTTACAAGGCTGAAGTTAATTATATCCAGCATAAGAAGGAAAAGTTTTTTACCATACTCCTTTGCCAGTTTTACGCTGTAGTCTAGCTCTTCCAAGAGAAGCTTCCTGTTTGGCAATCCAGTTAAAGCGTCGTAAAGCTCCTTTTTCCGAACTTCTTCCCTTAAACGCAATCTTTCAATGGTTAATCCGATCTCATTGGTTACATACTCAATGATTTTTATTCTATCCTCCGTAAAGTAGTTTTTCTCTGGAGAGCAAACGTTTAGGGTGTATTCTACATCACCCTTTACCCTTATCGGCGCTGAGAGGACAGATCTAAAGCCGAAGCTCAAAGCCTTTTCCATCCAAGGGAGATGTTCGGGAACGCTTTCAAGGTCGTTGAAGACAACTGTCTTTCCAGTCAAAAATGCCATGCCAGTTGGACTTTTGGATAAAGGGCTCTCTTCCTCAAGGCTAATTTGTATGTTCCTTAGGTACTCTGTCCTACCCATCCCATACGCTATATTCACGTAATTTCCTACCCTTTTCCCTACCCATATGAGATTGTACTCTTCTGTGCTTTTAAGTAGATGGACTACCTTTTCAAAGAGCTCATCTTCGTCCTCATACAATCCTATTATTCTGCTTATCTCTTCGGATATTAGCTTTACTCTTTGTAGCATTATTTCCTCTGTGGCGTCGTATCCCAAGGATAAAAAGCCTACCAATACCTTCTTTTTGAAAATGGGTACTATGGTTTTTCTCTCATAGTAAATCTCGCCGTTCTTTTT
>JAEMPM010000154.1 GCA_022759285.1 Thermocrinis sp. | reverse complement strand
AAACCAAAGACTAAGCCCAAGAAGGGAGGAAAAAGGAGAACTTCCTTTAAGTTTGGCTTTCCACTCGCAACCATCACTCCCAAAAAGGAAACCATCAGAAAAGAACCCAAATTGTCGTAAATGATGGCGATTTCCAGTCCCTTCTGTCCAAAGTAGCTAAAGGCATAAGGGTAGCCCAAAAAGGCTGTATTTCCAAAGGAGGAGACCAAAAGAAAGGTCCTCAGGTCTTTGTTAGAAAGCTTATAAAGCCGGGCTATAATGTATGCTACTGATATACATAAAACTATTGAGGTCCAAGCCAGACTGGAGATTTTTATAACCTCCAACCCAAGCTTGATCTGGTGTCCTGCCTTAAAGGCAAGGATAGGAAGAGAAAAGTACATTACATAGTTTATAAAAACCTTCTCCTGCTCCTTTTGGAAAACACCAAGGTGTTTTAGGAGTTTGCCACCTATTATGGGTAGGACTACCTCAAGCATTCAAAAAGATTTCCTGAAGTCTTTTTCTTGCTATGTCTGGTGCTCCAAGATGTTTTCTGAGTGTGTTTTCCAAAACCTTTATGGGTAGTAAATTCTGTGGTGACCTCGGGTCCTGAAAGGGTGCACTGGCAAACATAGGCAGGACGCCCGCAGTTAAATCCGCAAGCTCCTTAACCTTTTCTTTTGGCAAATTGCCAAAGACTTCCAACCGTGCCAAGGTACCAATTCCCTCTCCCTCTGCCAATTTTACATACCAGGTGTATTTATCGATCTTTGCCTGTTCCTCTATCTTTCTTTGGGAGTGCACCTTTATAAGAGGTGTGCGATAGCCCTTTTTTAGGTTTTGAAGAAGGTGGGCATACTCTCTGCTTATAAAGAGCCTTTTTATGGTTTTTACAAAGCCCACGCAGGTGATACCTCTGTGCTCACTGGTCAAAGTGCCATCGCAAATCAACAGCTGAGGCTTTACCTTGTCCCAAACTTCCCTTGCAGTACTTGCTTCCTCTTTTCTAAGTAGCCTTAATAGCTCAAGGGATAGCTCTTTATCCTCTAAAAGCTTTTTAACCTCATAGTCCAATCCGGAAAAAGCGGATTCCTCTATATCACCCTTTACCAGAAAGACCCTCCTGACCCTCTGCATGCAGAAGGAATGCTCTATAAGGTTTATGCTTTTTGGTTTGAGAATGATAGCGCCAGCAGACAGAGTGGCAAAGACTGCCTCGTAAGATGAGTTTTTTGACTCGTCCCACACATAAGCGCTGTGGTCTATGCGCCTTATTCCATCCACAAAGGCTATGGTAAACTCTTCTGGCACATACCCTTTGTATACGTCCGTTGGGTCTTCTTCAAAGCCAGCAAACTGTTCTGATTCTTCGTATTCCATATCTTCCATTTCGTTCATTTCCCATAGTTTTAAGCTTACTCTGTATCGCATCCTTCCGTTCTTTTCTCTAAAAATTTAGAGGCATCAGAGAAACTCCAAAACCCTGTTGGCTACTTCCTCTGAATTTCTGATGCAGTCTGCCACAGAAACACCTCTTAGATAGCTTCCTGTCAAAAAGAGCCCTGGATGTTCCTTTTCCAAGGTCTCCGCAAGTTCGTAAAATTTTCCATAGCCCAAATTATACTGTGGGATTGCTTTTTTCCACTTGGTGATCTTCAAAATGTTTACATCTACGCCCAGAATTTCCTTAAGTTCCTTCTCCACGGTAGCGCTTATTAGGTCATCGTCTTCTTCTGCTACCTGTGGATCTGTGGCACCGCCCAAGTAGATGGTTAAGAGGTTTCCTTTTCTTCCTTCAAAGATGTTAGAGGAAAAAAGCACGCCAAGGATTCTTTTGCCCTCCTTCCTTGGCACCAAAAAACCAAAGCCGGGTGGGATGGAGTCCTTTGTGTATGCATGAACAACAACCACAGGTGCGTAGTATATACTGTCAAACTCCTGGGCTGCGCTCCAAGAGAGTTCCCTCAGTAGGTATCCTGCGGAGCTTGCCGGTGTAGAAATCACTACCGCCCTTGCGGAAAACTCACCTTTTCTACTATCTATCACAAAATGATCATCCTTTTTTCTGATCTTTAGCACCGCGTTCTCCACATCCACATCCAAAGTCTTGGCTAAGTGGGAGGGTAAGGTATGGTTCCCACCCTCAAAGGATATAAGCCTCCCGCCAGGACCAAGGGCTTTTAGCTTTATTGCACCCTTTATAAGACTACCAAACCTTTGTTCCAGTTCATAGACTCTTCTGACCGCATACCTCACCGACAGCTTATTAACATCCCCTGCATACACACCGCTGATAAAAGGCTCTATGATATAGTCAAGGAACTCCTGCCCAAGGCGTCTTTTAACAAACTCTGCGATGCTTTCCTCCTTCTTCATAGACTTGGAAATAAAGGGCTCCTTTAGAACTCTAAGCTTTGCACTCAAGGAAAGTAAGGGAGAAGTGAAAAAGCTCAAGGGAGACATAGGCAAGGGTACAAGCTTACCCTTTTTATAGATGTATCTTATTTTAGCCTCTTCCTTTGCATACAAGGGTTTTATACCCGCCAAGGAGAGGAACTCTTCCACTTTTTTATCCGCCAAAACAGTTTGAGGTCCCAACTCGCACAAAAATCCCTCTATTTCCTCCGTTTGTATGTTTCCACCGACCTTTTCTTCTTTTTCAAAAACCTTTACATTAACCCCGGTCTTTTGGAGGCGTAAAGCTACTGAAAGCCCCGATATACCCGCCCCCACTACTGCCACATCAATCATGATTTATATGGAACGCCCTTCAGAGGTGAAGAGGGCACCGCGTAGGTTCTCTTGGGCATCCTACCCGCCAAGTAAGAGAGCCTACCCGCTATGACCGCGTACTTCATAGCTACTGCCATCTTTATTGGGTCCTTGGCCTCTGCCAAAGCGGTGTTTGTTAAAATGCCATCCACTCCCAACTCCATAACTGGTGGAATGTCTGCGGCGCTACCTATACCCGCATCCACTATGACGGGCACAGAAACCGCTTCTTTTATAAACATTATGTTGTAAGGGTTTTGAAGCCCAAGCCCGGAACCTATGGGTGCTGCCAAAGGCATCACCGCCGCACAGCCCACATCCTCAAATTTTTTCGCATAGACAGGGTCATCAAAGATGTAAGGAAGTACCACAAAGCCCTCCTTTACCAGAAACTTTGCAGCCTTCAAGGTCTCCTCCATGTCTGGCAGAAGGGTTTTTTGGTCTCCTATCACCTCCAACTTAACCCAGTTTATGCCAGTAGCCTCCCTCGCCAGCATAGCGGTTTTTATAGCTTCTTCTGCAGTATAACAGCCTGCAGTGTTGGGAAGGATCAAATATTTTTTGGGATCTATGTAATCCAAAAGGTTTTCTTTAGTTGGGTCTGTAATATTGACCCTACGGACCGCCACGGTAATAATCTCCGCTCCACTCGCCTCAAGAACCTCCTTGGTTTCCTGAAAGCTCTTGAACTTACCTGAACCTATGATCAACCGAGACCTGAATCGTCTGCCCGCAATCTCAAAAACATCACCCTCTAAAAGCTTTTCCCAGTCCAACATTTCTATAACCTCCCAATCTTATAAAGATATAAAGCTAGTCTCAAAAGGAAAGAGGTTAAAAAAACAAGACCCCTCCCTCGAGAGCTCACTTTAAACTTAAATCAATAAGTTCAGAACTATTATTCCTGATCTTTTCCTTCCTTCTCTTCTTGTTTCTCCGGTGGCTTTGGTCTTTCCACTATTTTGTCTTTGGCGAGGGTTTCCGCTAAAGCATTCGCTATCTGAACCACCACATCCCTTGCTACCATATCAAGGGAAAGGTTTTTGCTTATACTCCAACCAGCTCCGCCAAAAGCACTACCACCAGCACCCGCACCAAACAGACCCCAAGAAGTCTTCTCCGAGTTTGCTTCAAAAGACTTAGAATAAGCTACCTCTAATGTCTCAGGCTTTATCACATTCACATCCACTCCTATCTTCGCCTTGTCCTTTTTGATGCTTATGGCACCAAAAAGTGGAACAAGTCCACCACCAAGAGGTCCACCACTCTTTTCAAGCTCTAAAGCGGTTACAGAACCGCTTATCATGTAATCCACTTTAGGAGGTTGAACTTTTTGTCCAGTAGCCTCAAGGAGTTTTTTCATCTTCTCGTATTGTTCCAAGTCCACTATCTTAAAGCAATTGGTGGCCTTTAGGGCGTTTGTTAGCATGGTAGACACTCCCTTCCCTAACCCTTGAACTCCACCTCCTGTGGTAAGAACCTCAAATATGGGAAGGAGTTTAGGGTTATTTGGTTGTTGGCAGGCAGCTGCTTTGCAGTCAAAGTCCATTACCATTACAGAATATACGGGCGCAGAACACTTCACAACCGGTATTTGTCTCTCAGTAGTCTTTGTTTCATCCGCATAGGAGATAGCCCCACCCATACCAATCATACCTATAGTTAACCCTAAAGCCAGGGCTCTTTTAAGCACGATTGATACCTCCTTTGTTATTTTTTAACAAACAAAAGGGTATTATAACACACTTATGGTTTAATATATTAACCATGCAAATAGAAGATCTTAGAAACTCCGCATGGCGTTTTAACAGCAGGTTGAGATTTGTTATGGCAAGAGGGGAGGTAATGGCAGAAGAGTATGAGCCCGTGGTGAAGGAGATCATAAGGCAGGTGAAAGAGAAGGGAGACGCTGCTCTTTTGGAATACACAAAAAGATTTGATGGGGAAGAGCTAACGGAAGAGGACTTGGAAATTCCCTACGAGGAGCTGGAAAAAGCCTATGAGAAGATTGAGCCGGAGGTAAGAGCTGCCTTAGAGGTAGCTCATGAGAGAATAAAGAGGTTTCACGAAAAACAACTGGAGAGGTCCTTCTTGGTAGAAGAGGATGGGATCCTATTGGGAATGAGGGTATTCCCCTTAGAAAGGGTTGGTATATACGTGCCCGGAGGCAAGGCATCTTACCCCTCCACTGTCCTTATGAACGCGGTACCGGCAGTTGTGGCCGGTGTTGAAGAGGTGATTATGGTTTCCCCAAAGCCCAACAAATACACCCTGGCGTCTGCTTTCATTGCGGGCGTTAGTCGGGTTTTTAGGGTAGGTGGTGCTCAGGCGGTTGCAGCCCTAGCTTATGGAACTGAGAGAGTACCAAAGGTAGATAAGGTAGTAGGACCTGGCAACATATACGTAGCTCTTGCAAAAAAACTACTCTTTGGAGTGGTAGACATTGACATGATCGCCGGACCATCTGAGGTTCTTGTGATCTCCGATGGCTCTGTGGATCCCAGTTGGGTGGCTTGGGATCTACTCTCTCAGGCGGAGCACGATGAACTTGCGGGTGCCTTTCTGATCACCACAGACCCAGAGCACGCTCAAGAGGTTAAACTAAAGCTGGAAGAGATCCTTGATAACTTCCCCCGAAAGGAAATAGCCCAGAAATCCCTTGAGCGATTTGGCACCATATTCTTGGTGGAGGACTTGGAGCAGGCTTGTGAGGTTGCCAACTACATAGCACCAGAACACTTGGAGTTGATGGTGGAAGAGCCCTTTGCCCTTCTACCCAAGATAAAACATGCGGGTGCAGTATTCGTGGGTAAATACACCACAGAACCTTTGGGAGATTATCTCCTCGGACCAAATCATACACTGCCCACAGGGCGTACTGCTAGATTCTTTTCACCTCTTGGGGTTTATGACTTTCTAAAAAGGAGCTCTTTGATGTATGTGTCAAAGGAAGGTTTTGAAAGGGTGGCAGAGTATGCCCAACACATAGCAAAGGCGGAGGGGCTCATAGCTCACTATGGGGCGGTAGAGGTTAGGAGGAAGCAATGAAGAAACTTGCTCTGTTGTTGGCTTTGGGTTTTGTCTTATCCTGTGCCCCTTTGCTATGTAAACCGGATCAAGCCCTCCTCCTTAACCATTTGGAAGACCGAGCGCCAGAAAAATACACAAGCCAACTTCTTATATCCTATGGTGTTTTAAAGGTGCCTGTAAAGGTAGAAAAGAATAAAGATAAATACAGGGTGGAATCCGCTAGGTTTGGAGAGTTTAGCTTTGACAAAAAGGGCCTATGTTTGAACGGTGTATGCATTGATCTACCCTTTAGTATAGACGGTATCATCTTTGGAAGAATGCTAACGGGTGAGGAAAAACCCAGTTGTACCTCTGAGGGGTTAGTGTTGAGTAGGGATACGGATGCTTACTTGGTTAAACACTACTTTGTGGATAACCAACTTGCCAAGGTGGAAGTTTTTGACAAAAAAAGGAATAAACTGATAACCCTTACCTACGGACAGAAGGCACCTGAGGGCTACTACAAAAAGGTCAAAATAGATTGGGGAGACCTTACCTTTACTGTAAACGTGGAGGAGGTTAAGTTCTAATGTTTCCAGTGCTCTTTGAATTTTTGGGTATAAAGATATATACCTACGGAGTTTTGGTTGCCCTTGGTGTTTTTGTGGGCTACTTTTTGCTTTTGAAACTTGGCAAAAAAGAGGGTTTAAATACAACCTATTTAGAAAACACTCTACTCATTACACTTTTTTTTGGCATAGTTTTCGCAAGGATTGCTTATATCCTAGAACATCCGGAGCAGGTAAGGAAAATATTGGATATATTTGCAATATGGCAAGGGGGGCTTACATTCTTTGGTGGTCTGATCGGGGGTCTTTTGGGCGCCCTCTTTAGCATACACAGATACAAACTACCCCTTTGGAAAACAGCAGATCTTGGCGCCATAGCTATAGCCATAGCTCATAGCATAGGGAGGCTTGGATGCACCGCTGCGGGATGCTGTTATGGAAAACCCTTCTTTGCGGAAGACGTTACACCTGGCATACATCTTTCAAGCAAGTTTCCCTTTTTTTATATAGTGTTTCCAGAGGGTGCTGTGGCACCTCCTTACATGCCCCTCTATCCCACACAGCTTATGGAGTTCTTCGGACTGTTGGTGATCTTTTTTATTCTGCTTTTCTTTTACAGAAGAAAACCCTTTGATGGTGCAGTTTTTAGCCTTTACCTTCTTCTTTACGGTACCCTTAGGTTCTTTTTGGAGTTTTACAGGGGTGTTACTCCACCCATAGAACCCATAGGGCTAACATGGAATCAAATTGTATCCCTTCTTATGGTCTTATCTTCCTTTGCTCTGATGTTTGTTTTGAGACATGAGGGAAAGGCTAAAAAGGCTTGAGCAGTTACTAACAGATCCCTTTAAACCGGAAGAGGTGTTAAAGGAGTTGGAGGAGCTTTTAAAGGAAATTCCTCAGATGAAGAGGGAGGAGCTCTTGGAGTTAGAGGAGGAAATGACAAAGATAAAGGAGATGTTGGAAAGAAACTTTCATATTGCCTTAGGTTGGCTGGAGGAACTTCCCAAAAAGATCAAGTTTGAACGGAAGGTATGAGGCTTTTGATTCTTCTTTTGAGCATTTCCTTTGTCTTTTCCCTTGAGCTTTTTCCTCAGATGGCAAACCTAAGGAGCTTTCCTCGTCAGTTGGAAGGAGAAAAGCTCAAGGCTTGGCTTTTGGAGGACAGCTATCCAAAAACTAAGCTCTACCTTGGCAATGTACCATTAACGGAAAGGCTTATGAAAAAACTCCTTGAAAATGCTAATTTAGATGCAGTGCTTCAACATGTGGATGTAAAGTACGGCGTAACCCTAAGGAGGGCTGACCTAAAGCTCCTTCCTACAGAGTTGGCTGTCCATAAGGGAAATCCGGAGATAGATTACAATCAGTACACCGCCCTTGACCCTCTTACGCCTTTGGCAGTGCTCCACCGGTCCAAGGATGGAAGATGGCTCTATGTCCAAAGTCCTATAATGAGAGGATGGCTCAAAGTTGAGGACGTGAGAGAGTTGAATGAGGAGGAATTTTTTAGACTTCTTGACCTTCCCTTTTTGGTGGTTATAAAGCCCAAGCTTAAGATAGGAGAGCTTGAATACTCAATGTCCGCAAAGATTCCGTATCTTTCAAAGGAAAAGGACAGATACTTGGTTTTGATGCCCGATGGGAGTGTTAAGTGGATAAAGGGGGAAGGTGTTATAGAAGGTTACTGGCAATTTTCAGAAGATAAGGCAAAGCTTCTCCTTGATAGCCTTCTTGGAATGCCTTACGAGTGGGGAGGCTTTTATGATTGCTCCGCACTAGTGCGTGCCTTCTTTGGTGTTTTTGGTATAGAACTTCCAAGAAACTCCAGCCAGCAAGCTACTGTCGGAAGGGGTGTGGAGAGAACCTTTAACAGTTACCAAGAGCTAAAGGAACTCTTGAAAACATTCCCACCCTACCGAACTGTGTTATACATGAAAGGGCACATAATGATCTTTGGAGGCTTTGAGGGAGAGGACCCGGTGATCTATCATGCGGTCTATGGCATAAAAAGAGACGATGGAAAGATGGTTTATCCAAAGGCGGTGGTTAAAAACCTTTTGGAAAGGGATAGGCTTACCAACATTTACAAGAGAATTGTTGCGGTGAAGGTATATTAGACAGTGCCAAGCCGTCTGTCCCTTTGTGCTTATACTTAAATCCTATGGAATTAAAAGCAAAAAGCCTAAAGGAGCTTTATGAAAAGGACTTTTACCTATGGGTGCTGGAGAACCT